>NZ_JBHZDA010000123.1:8623-18229 GCF_042755665.1 Streptomyces sp. NPDC059142 | reverse complement strand
ACAACACCCACACCCCCCCCCCCCCCCGCTTTTTTTTACTGTCTGGTGGGATCGTATTTGTGTATAAGAGACAGGTCCCGGGCCGCGCCGACGGCGCGCTCTTCCACAGGGAGTTCATCGCATGAGCATCACCAGCATCACGAGTTCCGCCCCGGTCCGGCCCGGCGCCGCCGCCGACGGGGTGCAGGACCTCGTCGCCGAGACCTTCACCGTCTACGGCGAGGTCCAGGACCTGGCCCGGCTCGGTGTCCAGGTCGCGGTCACCATCGCGCCCGGCACGATCACGGCCGACATCACCGTCGGCCGGGAGGCCGCCGGTCTGGTGCCCGGTCTGATCCGGGAGCTGGACGACAGCAGGATCACCCGGACCCCGGGCGGCGCGGGGATCGTCGGCTCGATGTGCCAGGGCAACGTCGCCGTACGGATCACGGTCTCCAGCGCGCACGTGAGCGTCGCCGACCTGGAGGCGCTGGTCGCCGCCGTCGACGTCGGCCCGGATGCCGCCACCGTGTACGGGACCACGGCCCGGACGGAGCGTGCGGCATGACGGTTGCGTTCACGTTGGTCCGCCGCAGCGAACTCGATGACCTGCGGGCGGCTGCTGCCGCTGGCGAGGTCGACGCGCAGGAGGCGGCCCGGCTCGGTGTCCAGGTCGAGGAGCTGGAGCAGGAGCTGAAGCGGGTCAAGGGGCTGCTCGCCCGGGAGAGCGGGATGTCCCGGCTGCTCCTGGACGCGGTCGACGGGCTGTGGCGGGCGTCCGAGGCGCCGGTGGAGATCGTCGTCCGTGACGGGGCCGTGCACAGCGTGCACCGGTCGCGGGTGGACGCCGAGCGGGCCGTACGCGAGGCCGCTCCGAGCGCGGTGGCGGTGCCCTCCGGCGAGTCCACGGGCTGCGGGCGGACGGTCGGCTGCTGGGTCGTGGACAGCCACCGGCTTCCCGAGCTGGAGCGGCCGGCGCACGCAGCCGAGATCGCCGAGCACTTCTGGCCCGAGGGACATGTCGTCAGCGAGAGCACCGGGGCGGGGGCGGCATGAGCATGGTGTCCCTGCTCAGCGACCGCGCGGTACAGGCGTTCCGTGCGCGTCACGGCGCCATGGAGACCTGGACCAGCTCGGATTACGACCTGTACCAGGACCTGCTGGCCAAGGCGAACATGCGGCGTCGCCCGCTGCGGCGGCTCGGGCGCCGCGCCCGGGCGCTGGCGCTGCTGGCGTACGTGATGCCGCTCTACACGCTCGCCGAGCTGACGAACGCCGTGCGCGGCGAGTGCTGGCACCGGCTGGAGCTGCATCTCGACGTTCTCGATGACCGGTGCTCGGACGCCGAGGACGCGTGTTACCTCGCCGGGGACGTGGTCTTCGTGAACCGGGTCGGTGACTTCACCGACCGGTACACGGACCTGGTCTGCCGGGTGAGCGGCCACATCGAGACGTACTGACGGACTGCTTGGTGGGGGGCCCGCGGGCGGCCGGCCCCCCCCCCCCCCCGCTTACGGGCTCCTCATGCCGTACGGCGGTACGGGATCTTTTGCCGTACGGGGTGTACGAGGCCACCTGCCGTACGGGACCTCCTGCCGCGGGCCTACGCGCGTCACGCCGGAGCGGACAGCTCCGCCCATACGGTCTTCCCCGTGGCCCCGGGCGTCCTGGCGACGCCCCAGTCGAGGCAGAGCCGCTGCACGATGAACATGCCGTGCCCGCCGGGGCGTCCCGCCCGGTGCGGGGTGCGGGGCGCGGGCTGGCCCGTCCCCAGGTCGGTGACCTCCAGCCGCAGCACCTTCGCGCCGTACGCGACGCGCAGCCCCTCGGGGCCGCCGGCGTGCAGGCAGGCGTTGGTGACCAGCTCGGAGACGACGAGCAGCACATCCTCCGCCGCGGCGCGGCGGTCGGCGGTGGCGGCCGGGAGCCAGCCCCAGTCGTGGAGCGCCTGGCGGGTGAAGTCACGCGCGAGCGGGACGACACCGCTGGCGCCGGCCAGTACGAGCGTCCGCACCCGTGCGTCGGACGCCACGGGGGCATGCCCCGGCCGGTCCGACTCGGGGCCGAGGTCGCCCGGCGGCGGCTGCCGGGTGGTGCTCATCAGCGCTTCACCTCACCGATTCACCAATGTGTGAGTTCATCAGTACGACTTGAATACGACAAAGACAACTTCAATACAGCTTCATCAAATGGTGCGAGTACAGGATCCCGCAGGACCTGCCCGGGGTCTTCTGCCCCTCCGAATCGTGACAACACCCACTTCACGGGTCGGACGTCGTGACACATGCAACACACACGTCCCGGAGGCGGCGAGAAGGGGGAGAAGACACCATGAATGGGGCCGGATCTCCCCCATGGAACCGGGCTCGGACCGGTGACCGCGACGGGCCGGGAGCCGGGTCGCGGTCCGGACCGAGGGCCGGGACCGCGGGGCCCGGTGTCCAGGGACTCGGGGCTCGCACCCGGACTCGTACCCGAAAGGCACGGACCGATGCCGGTCCGTCCCCCTCCGGGCCGGTTCAGTCGGCCAGGGCGTCCGCGAGCGAGTCGTGAACGGTGAAGACCGCGTCCGCGCCGGTGATCTCGAAGACCCTCGCGACGACGGGCTGCATCCCGGCCAGATGGATCCCGCCCCCGGCGGCCTCCGCCTTCAGCCGGGCGCCGAGCAGTACGTTGAGCCCGGTGGAGTCGCAGAATTCGAGCTGTGAGCAGTCGATCACCAGGCGTACCCGGCCCCGCCCAACGGCGTCATCCAGAGGCTCCCGCAACAGCTCGGCCGTATGGTGATCCAACTCACCGGCCGCCGTCACTACCTCGCTCCGGCCCTCGGCCCGGACTCCGACCTGAAGCCGGCCCCGGTTCGCGCTGCCGACCGTCTGGCGGTCCATGCCCGTCCCTCTTCACCGATGGTGTCGACCATGTCGACAGTGGTCCGTCTCGACGTCATCACAAGGTGATGACGTCCGTCGAACATTACGCCTTTCACACGTCAGGCGGTACCCAAACTCCCCCACAATGCGGACATATGCCGCAATTAACACTTGCAACGTTCCGTGCCTACCGGGTAGGGCTAGTAGGACACGTCCGACGCGACCGGCTTGGAGGCGCCGCAAACCGTAGCAACACGTATCGGCTTCGGCAGCCATATGCCGAGAACGTATGGAGGAGACCATGTCACCCCGGCTCGACGAACCGCGTACCCAGAACGCGCCGTCGGCAACTCCGCCCGCAGCTCTTGAGACCGACGTCACTCCGGCCGACGACCCCTGGCCGTCCGAGGTCTTCGAGGGCGGTTCCGACGGGCCCCTGGACCTGCCCGAGATCCCGCCCTTCGACGAGGTGGGCGCGGTGGACGCACGGGCCCTGTCGAAGACGCTCTTCGCCCGCCTGGAAGCCCTGGAAGAGGGCACCCACGAGCACGCGTACGTCCGTAACACCCTGGTCGAGCTGAACCTCGCCCTGGTGAAGTTCGCGGCCTCCCGGTTCCGCTCCCGCAGCGAGCCGATGGAGGACATCGTCCAGGTCGGCACGATCGGCCTGATCAAGGCCATCGACCGCTTCGAACTCAGCCGAGGCGTCGAGTTCCCCACCTTCGCGATGCCGACGATCATCGGCGAGATCAAGCGTTTCTTCCGCGACACGTCGTGGTCGGTGCGCGTACCGCGCAGGCTCCAGGAACTCCGCCTCGACCTCGCCAAGGCGGGCGACGAACTGGCGCAGCGCCTCGACCGCGCCCCCACCGTCGGCGAACTGGCGGAATGCCTCGGCCTCACGAAGGAAGAGGTCATCGAGGGCATGGCGGCGAGCAACGCGTACACCGCCAGCTCGCTGGACGCACAGCCCGAGGACGACGACTCCGAGGGCGCGCTCGCGGACCGGATCGGGTACGAGGACCACGGCCTCGAAGGCATCGAGTACGTCGAGTCGTTGAAGCCGCTGATCGCGACGCTGCCGTCGCGTGACCGCACGATCCTCTCCCTGCGCTTCGTCGCGAACATGACGCAGTCGGAGATCGGGGAGGAGCTGGGCATCTCGCAGATGCACGTGTCGCGGCTGCTCACCCGGACCCTGGTCAAGCTCAGAAAGGGTCTGACGCTGGAGGAGTGAGCGGGCCGGAGTGAAGACCCCGACCCGCCGTCCCTTTCCGTCACGCCGTGCGCCCGTCCCCTGAACGAGGGGGCGGGCGTATTCGGTTGCCCGGTCAGGGCCTGGGCGCGCCGCTCGGGGTCCTGCACCCGGTCACGGCGGTCACGGCGGTCGCGGGGTGGTCGCGGGGCGGTCGCGGAAAACCCGCCGGCTTCCGCGCCGGGCTCAGTAGGGTCGTCGGATGACCAGTGAATTCGTTGCCAACCGCCGTATCGGCGTGATGTTCGACAGAGACGGCCGCCCGGAAGACCTCGCCGCGTACGCCACCGCGGTGGAAGAGCTGGGCGTGGACGACCTGTGGGTCGTGGAGGACCTCGCCTGGGCGGGCTCGGTCTCCTCCGCCACGCTCGCGCTGGCCGCCACCACGCGGCTGCGCGTCGGTATCGGCATCATGCCCGCGCCGCTGCGCAACCCGGCCCTTCTCGCCATGGAACTCGCCACGCTGGCACGGGTGTTCCCCGGCCGGATCATCGCGGGCATCGGGCACGGCTCCCCGGACTGGATGGCCCAGGTCGGCGCCGCCTCGCCCACCAA
Organism: Streptomyces sp. NPDC059142; assembly: GCF_042755665.1. Taxonomy (NCBI): domain Bacteria; kingdom Bacillati; phylum Actinomycetota; class Actinomycetes; order Kitasatosporales; family Streptomycetaceae; genus Streptomyces; species Streptomyces sp. NPDC059142. The sequence continues at coordinate 13,570 of NZ_JBHZDA010000123.1, read as the reverse complement.
GCTCGCGCTGCTGGAGGAGACGATCACGGCGGTACGGAGCCTGCTCGCCGGTGAGACCACGACCGTCGACGGCCGCGCGGTCCATATCGACGGCGTACGTCTGGTCCATCCCCCCGAGGTGGCGCCGCCGCTGGTGGCCGGTGTCGTACGGCCCCGGTCGCTGGAGCTGTCCGGGCGCGTGGCCGACGGTACGGTCATGGCCGAGGGCCAGGGTCCCGACGTGCTGAGGGCCGCGCTCGACACGATCGCGAAGGGCCGCGCGTCCGCGTCCGCCGCCCGCCCGCACGAACTCATCGCCTTCACCCACCTGTTCGTGGACGACCGGCCCGACCGTGTCGCCACGGCCGTCGCGCCGGTGGTCGAGGAGTACACCGGATGGCTGGGCATCCCGCGCGAAGAGGTCTTCCTCGCGGCGGGCGACGCGGCGACGACGGCCCGCCGTATCGAGAGCCTGTGGGCCGCGGGCGCCGGCACCGTGGTCCTGCGCCCGGTCGGGGACGATCCGCTGGAGCAGGTCGGCGCGGCGCTGGCGCACCTCACGCGCTGACGCTCGGGTCCCGGGCCGGTACGGAGGGACGCGGGCGCCTCACCCGGAGTTCTTCATGTACGCCGCCAGCTTGCCGATGAGACGGGCCGCGTCGTCCAGCGTGCGGGCCGTCTCCCCCAGATCGCCGGCGAGCAGCTCCTCCGCGCGGCCGTCCTGCGGCTCCTCTCCGGACCAGGGGCCGGGGACGGTCGTACCCCGGTAGCCGACCGGTTCGCCCCCGGCGGGGGTGCGGTAGCCGGTGAAGTCGGCGGCGTCGGGCGTCGGGCCCGCCACGGCCTCGCCCGCGAGGAGTTCGACCCGGGCGAGCTGGGTCTCGTCGCCGCCCGCGTTGCGGCTGACGGAGAGGCGGTAGTGGGTGTACGGGGTGGTGTTGGCGAAGCGGTACTCGTTCGTCTCGTGGCGCCGCCGGAAGCGCTCGCCCTCCCGGGAGTCCAGGTCCACCCAGGTGCGTCCGTCGTACGAACCGGCCAGCTCCCAGTCGCGCGGGTCGCGGTACGGGGCGTCGTTCGCCGAGGTGAGCCGGTACGCGGTGACCGCCGCGGGGGCCTTCAGGACGAACTCCAGCTCGGCGGAGTCGTCATGGGCCAGCCACTTGGTGCGGTGGCCGTGCAGGAGGTTGTCCGCGATCTCGCCGCCCGCGTCGAACTCCTCGCTCGCCCGCACCTCGGTGACCGTGTCGGTGATGTCCCGCAGCTCGCCGGTGGCGGGCGCCGCGGCGGCGGGGGCGGTCGCGGCGGGGGCGGTCGCGCTGAGCGCGACGGACGCGGTGTTGCCGCCCCGGTCGGTCCAGGACACCCGCTCCACCGGGGCGCCGCCCGCGTCGAGCAGCAGCTTCAGCTCCCCGGACGGGGACCAGCGCTCGCCCGCGGCCTCCTCCGTCGCGAAGAGGTGGAGGGGGGCGCCGGCCGTGCCTTCGGGGTAGGCCGTACGGGCCGCGAGGGCACCGCGGTACTCGGCGAGCGCCCCGTCGGCCTCCCGCCAGTGCCCCTGGAATCCCGACAGATCGGCGCGCAGCCCGATCGCGGCCTCCGAACCGTCGGTGCCGCGCCAGGCGAGATGGGCGGGCACGGCCCGGTGACCGGCGTCGAGGTGGAACAGCAGCCGGGGAGCGGGCTGCCACACGGCGGCGCCCGGCGCGCGGCGCTCGGTGGTGAAGGCGACGACCGACCGGGTGGCCGTCCTGGCCGCGAGCGCCCGCTCCGCGCGCCCGCCGTCCCGGGCCGGGTCCACGGTGACGGCCCGCAGCCTGAGCAGCGTGTCCGCGCCCTCGGGGCTGCGTATCTCCAGGATGTTGTCGCCCGGGGTCAGCAGACCGCCCGGGACGGTGTACACCGTCCGCGACACGTCCTCCTGCCGGGCCCCGCCCCGGCCGCCCACGCCGCCCAGACCGTCCCCGCCGCCCGTCGGAACGGCCGGACGCCCGCCGAGCGCCTCGCCGTTGAGCCTGACGTCCATCGGCGCGTCGCCGCCGAGTGTGACCACCGTGACGACCGCCTCCGCGGTCTTCTCCCGCTCGTCCACCGCGAAGTCCAGCTTGATGTGTCCGCCGCCGCCGAGCGCGAGATGCGAGGAGGCGACCCCGCACCGGTGATGACCGACGACGGCGTTCGACAGCCGGGCCGGGCGGGTGGAGAAGTCGGCGAAAACCGGTTCCATGGGCAGTCCTAGCATCGTACGGTGCCGGCCCGAACGACGCGGACCGGCGGCATCTCCAGAACCGTACCGACGCCCACTGACAACGCCCCGTGACGCCAACTGAACCGCAGGTCAGCGCGGTTGCGCCCGCTGCGCCGCCGCGAGCAGACGGCGGGCGAGCGCGACATGGGGGTGGTGCGGGCCGAGGACGCGCTCGCGGTCGGCGAGCACGCGGGCGTGCAGGGCGACGGCACGGTCGAGGTCGTCCGCCAGCTCCAGCGTGCAGGCGAGGTTGCTGCGGACGGTGAAGGTCTCGGGGTGGTCGGGGCCGAAGTGCCGTTCGTACTCCGCCAGTGACCGTTCGTGCAACGCGACGGCCCTCGGGACGTCCCCGGCCGCCCGGTAGGAACTGGCCAGATTCGCCCGCGCGTTCAGCGTGTGGGGGTGGTCGGGGCCGAGGGTCCGTTCGTAGTCCCCGAGGTTGTGCCGGTTCAGCTCCAGGGCGCGGGCCGTCTCCCCCGTCAGGTCGTACAGATAGGCGAGGTTGCCACGGGCCACCAGGGTGTCCGGATGGTCCGGGCCGAGGACGCGCACGCTGTGCTCGACGTTGCTCAGGTGGAGGGGCAGGGCGCTCTCCAGGTCACCGGCCGCGCGGAGGGCGCTCGCGAGGAAGCTGCGGGCGGCCATGGTCGTCGGGTCGTCCGGGCCGCTGACCCGTACGAAGGCGTCGACGGCGCGCCGGCCGTAGGCGACCGCCTGGTCCGGTTGGCCCTCCCCCTGGAGGAAGCCCGAGGTCAGAAAGGCGATGTCGGCCGTGGCCCGGGTGTCCCGCGCGGGGTCGAGCAGGGCGAGCAGGGCGTGGATATGGGGAAGCAGCTCCCGCCAGCGCCCCCAGCCGGTGACGTCGAAGACCGGATCGCCGGGCAGCGACCGCCACATCACGCGCACGGAGCGCTCCCGGGCCTCGGCGATCGACTCGGCCGCGCGGTTCGGATCCACCGGGTCGGGGGTACGGGCCACCGCCCGCACCAGCCCGTGGAGGGAGAAGGCCCGCGGCGTCAGCGTGATCATGCTGTACGTGTGCAGCAGGGCGAGGGCGTCGTCCACCACGAACGGATCGTCGTGCAGGGCGTGGGCCAGCTCGCGCGGCACCGGCTCGGAGGAGAACCAGGCGAAGGTGCGCAGGATCTCCCCCGCCAGGGGGCTCTCCGCGGTGATGGCCTGGACGGAGAGCTGCCAGATACGGGCGACCGTACGGTGGTTGTCGTCCTCCCCCGCCGCCTCCGACGCCCCGGTCACCGACGCGGCGAACATCCGCGCGGGATGGTCGCGCAGGCGCTCCAGATACACGGCCGGGGTGATCGCCGTGTACTCGATGTAGGCCGCCGCCTGCTCCAACGCCAGCGGGAGATGGCCCAGTTCGGTGGCGATCCGCTCCAGGAGAGAGCCACCCGAGCCACCCGGACCGCCGGAGCCAGCCACGTCACCCGGACCGCCGGAGCCACCCGCGCCACCCGAGCCACCCGGACCCGAAGATCCGTCGCCGTCGTCCTGGTCGCCGATGAGCCGTACGAGCAGCTCCGTCGCCGCGTCCGCCGGCAGCGTCTCCAGCCCTCGTGGCCTGGCGAGCCGTCGCCAACCGGTCGAGCGGCGGCTGGTGATGAGGTGCCGGCCCGAGCCGAGCGGGCCGATGACCGCTTCCAGGTCGCGCGGTGAGGTGGCGTTGTCGAAGACCAGCAGCCACCCCTCGTGCGTCTGGAGCCAGTTGAGGGCCCAGGCGGCGTTCTCCGCGCCGCTGGTGGCGGCGAGGTTCGCGTACGGGTTGATGCGCGCGGTGAGACCGGCGAGCGCGGCGGTGATGCTGCTGGGCGTCTCCGCCGGGATCCACCAGACCGGGTTGTAGCGGTCCCGGTGGTGATGGGCGAAGTGGAGGGCGAACGTGCTCTTGCCCACGCCGCCCAGGCCGTGCACCACCGACGGTGTGGCCGGAAGCTCGTCGTTCAGGGCCGCCCGGAGTTCGGCCATGTCGGTCTGCCGGTCCACGAAGACGGGGCTGGGCGGGGCCGGCAGGTTGGTCAGCGCGCCGGGTGCCTCGACTTCGGCGGGCGCCCGGAGGGCCGCCGCGGGCAGATGGACGGTGCGCTGGTCGAACGTGGCGCCGTCGCCGGTACTGATGATGCCGTGGTTGGTGCCCGCAGCCGCCGCGCGGTCCCCGGAGGCGGAGGCCCCGGCGCCCGGGGAGCCGGTCATCGCTGGATGGTGGCGTCGCCGCCCGTACTGATGATCCCGGAGTTGTTCCGCACGGCCACGGCCCCTTCTCCGGAGGCGGTGAAGGTGTCACCGGCGGGCAGCATCCGGGCGATCTCCGCCGTCAGCTCCGGGTCGTCGCGCAGGGCCCGCTTGATGTGGGCGCGCAGCACAGCCTGGAAGTCCTCGTCGTCCGGCAGCTCCGCCAGATCGGCGACGGCGCCCTCGATGGCCGCGCGGCTCTCCTCGCGGCCCCACAGACGCTGCGCGATCCGGCGTCCCAGAGAGACGGTGGCATCGGCGGCCGTGTCGGTGGACCGGGTCAACACCGCGGTCCCGTACGCGCCCACCGCTGCCGTGATGTACGGCGTCACCTCGGCCGCGACAGCCAGAGCGTCCATGATGTCTCCCCCTCGCCCAGCATCCTCGGACACCCGGAATCATGGCACGGAAGCGCGCCGCCCTCCAGAGCGATCCGGAGCGGCGACCGGGCCCGGCGGCCCCTCCGGTACGGGGGC
>NZ_JBHZDA010000123.1:6180-8613 GCF_042755665.1 Streptomyces sp. NPDC059142 | reverse complement strand
TCCCGCTCTGACGCCGCGCGCCCGCCCCCCCGCGCGCGGGCGCGGGGGGGGGGCGCGGGCGGGGCCCCCCCCCCCCCCCGGCGCCCCCCCCCCCCCCCCCCCCGGCCCGGTGACGGTCGTACGTCAGGTGGTGCCGCGTCGGCGCCGTACGGCTACGGCCGCGACGCCGCCCGCCAGGACCAGCAGGGCCGCCGTCCCGGCGAGGGGGAGGACGGAAGAGCTGCCGGTCGAGGCGAGGCTGCCGCCGCCCCCGACGGTGCCACCGCCCACGGTCCCGCCACCGGCGGTGCCACCGCCGACCGTTGCTCCACCGCTCGCACTTCCACCGCTCGTAGTTCCACCGACCGTTGCTCCGCCGATGGTTCCGCCGCCGGTGTCGGTGCCGGTGGACGTGCCGCCCGTCGGGCCCGTACCACCGACCGCGGCCGAACCTCCGCCGGTGGTCCCGCCGGTGGTGCCGCCCGTTGTGGCCGACCCGCCCGACGTCGTGGTGCCGCCATCGGCGCCACCGTCCGTACCGCCGTCCGAACCACCCGCGGTCGCACCGCCGTCAGCACCGCCGACGACACCGCCGCCGGCGCCACCGTCCGCGCCACCGTCAGCACCGCCATCGGTGCCCCCGGCGTCGCCGCCGCCGTCCACCGGCTCCACGGTGAGCCGCGCCGCGGCCGTCCGCGTGGTCCCCGCCGCGTTGGTGAAGACCGCCCGGTAGCGGTGACCGTCCTGCGCCGCCAGTGCGGTGAAGGTCAGCTCCGTCGTGTCCGCGCCCGTGTCCTCCAGCGCCGTCCACGACTGGGCGCCGTCCGTGCTGACCTGCCACCGTACGGTCGGCGCCGGGGCCGAGTCCGCGGTGGCCGTGAACGTGACCTCGTCGCCCGCCGTGACCGTGGCGTCCTGCGGCGCTGCCGTGACCGCCGGGGAGACCTGACGGTCGATCTGCCGTACCGTGCCGCCCGCGACCGCGTAGACGGTGTGGCGCACACGGTCGAGCGCGAGCGCCGTCGGGTTGCCGCCGACCTCGATCGCGTCGACGACCGGGGATTCGGCCCCCGGCGTCGGGTCGACCACGGCGACCGTCGTGCCGGTGGTGCGGGCGACGTACAGGGTGCCGGTCGCCTCGTCGAAGACCATCGCCTTCGGGTTGCCGCCGACCGGGATGGAGCCGGTCACCTCGTTCTTCACCAGGTCGACGACCGAGACCGTACCGGCGGAGATGTTCGCGACGTACCCCGTACGGGTCCTCGTGTCCACGGCGACGCCCTGGCTGCCCAGCGCTGTCGTCCCCAGGCTGACCGTGGAGGCCAGGGTGCCCGTGGCGCCGTCGACGGCGTTGAGGACGTTGCGGTAGACGACGGTGCCGTTCTCCACGGCGCCGCCGACATACGTGGCATAGCCGATGTGGTGCTCCGTGTCGACCGCGAGTCCGAACGCGGCGAAGGGCAGGACGACCGGCTCGCCGACCGGTTTCCGGGTCTCCGTGTCGTACACCGTGATCGTTTTCGCGGTCTGGTCGGCGACGTAGAGGCGGTGGGCCGCCGGGTCCAGCGCGAGATGGCTGATGTTGCCCGTGACCGCGATGGGTGCACCGGACTCGGCGCCCGTCGTGGTGTCGCGCACGCGTACGTACCCGGTGTGCGCGAGGTAGAGCAGTCTCGCCTCCGGGTCCAGGGCGAGGGAGGGGCTGGCCGCCCCGATGGCCATGGCCTCGCCGGTCCGCTCCCCGGAGGCCGCGTCGTACGCCGTGACACGGTGGCCGCTGTCCGGGCTCGCGCTCACGTAGACCCGGCCGTCGGCGGGGTCGGTGACGACGGCGCGCGCGGCGGCGTCGAAGGAGCGGGAGACGGTGTGGCGGACGGTCCCCTCGGGGGTGTCGGGGGCCTCGGGTGACGGGCCCTCACCCCCGTCACCGCTGCCGAAGGCGACCGGGACGACGACGTCCTGGGCGCGCTCGGTGAAGTGGGTGTGGTCCGCCTTGGTGACGACGGCGCAGCGGACCTCGGTGCAGTCGATCGCGCCTTCGGCCCCCTTGACTGTGAGCCGGAGCTCGAAGCTGCCGCCCTTCCCGTCCGCCTGCGGGATGAACGGCTTGACCAGGTCCTTCGCGTAGTCCGGCGGGTTGTTGGAGATCCAGAACGACGAACCGGTGGTGCCGCTCATGTCCGCGCCGCCGAGGCAGGGCGTCGGTTCCCGGCCCGCCTCGGGTACGACGCAGAACGCCAGGTAGACCCCCTTGTCGAGCGCGTATCCGGTGCCCTTGACGGTGAGGGTCGCGCCCTCGGGGTCCAGGTCCGCGGTGTCGGAGACCGTGAGGGTCTGTCCGGTGGGCCCGGTGGCGGAGCCGGGAACGGGGGGGGCCGCGCGCGGGGGGGGCGGGCGCCCCGCGCGGGGGGGCCCCCCCCTCGCCGGGTCCTGCGGGTCGGGGATGTCCTCGGC
>NZ_JBHZDA010000123.1:0-6170 GCF_042755665.1 Streptomyces sp. NPDC059142 | reverse complement strand
TGGCCGGCCTGTCCGCGCGCCACTGCGGGGGGGGGCGCGCCCCCCGGGCGCACTGCCCCGCGGGGCGCTAGCGCGCGGGTTGCGGGGGGGGGCGCGGGGTGCCGCCCCGCCCCACGGCCGCCGCCGCGACGGGGGCCGCACCGGTCAGGCCGGTGATCAGCAGCCCCGCCGCGGCGGCGGCCGCGAGAAGACGGTGTCTTTTCAGGAGTGTTCCCGGGAGGAGTGGTCTCACTGGAAGGTCACCGGCACATAGAGGTCGTAGCCGCGGTTGTTGGTGTCGAAGTGGTCGGCGCGCGTGACGATCGCGCATCTGACGCCGGCCTGGCCGCAGGTGACGCCGGTGGCGATGTTCGGGTTGACGTGGATCTGTACGGAGAAGTTGCCGACGCCGCCCGCCTCGTCGTACGGCGAGGAGTTGTTCGGCGACATCCAGTAGAAGTCGCTGTTGATCCAGTGCGAGGCACCGGTGGTGCCGGCCTCGTCCTGACCGCCGAGACACGGGGTGGGCTTGGTGGTGAACGTGGCCGGGTTGTTGGTGTCGACGCCGTCCGGGATCACGCAGAGGCTGACGTATATCCCCTTGTCGGCGTTGTAGCCGCTGCCGGTGACCGTGACGTTCTCGCCCGCGGCGGCCAGTGTGCCGGGTGCGGTGAGCGAGAGGTTGTACGTCGTGCTGCCGACGGTGGTCGAACGCCCCGCGGTCGCGGCGGAGGCGGAGGCCGCCAGACCGACGGTGAGGGCGGCGGTGGAGAGGCCGACGACGGCGGTACGGGCAAGGAGAGCGGTTGGACGCATGAAGACAGTGCCTTTCCACGTGGAGAGTGAACTTAGGTAAGGCAAACCTAAGTACAATCGGGCGGAGCGTCAACACCGCCGCCCCCCGCACTTCCTGACGCCGCGCCACCCCCTCCGCCCCGCCCCGCCCGCATCTCCACCCCTGCTCCGGCCCTCGCAGCGCCGCCCCCACCTCCGCCTCCACCCCGCCCGGGAACGCCGAAAGGGGGGGGGGGCGCCCCCCCCAAAACAGCCCGCCCCCACCCGCCCCCCACCGCGGCGCCCCCGCACACCCCACCCCCCGCCCCCCCCTCCCGCCCCCCACCCACCACCCGCCCCCCCCCCCCTATCCACAGGCTGCTCCGAGGAGCCACCAGGTCGGACCGGACCGCGAGGCCCGATCAGATCAGCAATTACTTGTTGATCTTGGTGACCTGGCCGGCGCCGACGGTCCGGCCACCCTCACGGATGGCGAACTTGAGGCCCTCCTCCATGGCGACGGGCTGGATCAGCTCGACCGTCATGACGGTGTTGTCGCCCGGCATGACCATCTCGGTGCCCTCGGGGAGGGTCACGACGCCGGTCACGTCCGTGGTACGGAAGTAGAACTGCGGGCGGTAGTTGTTGAAGAAGGGGGTGTGACGGCCACCCTCGTCCTTCGACAGGATGTAGGCCTGGGCCTCGAAGCTGGTGTGCGGCGTGACCGAACCCGGCTTGATGATGACCTGGCCGCGCTCGACGTCCTCGCGCTTGATGCCACGGAGAAGCAGACCGACGTTCTCACCGGCCTGGCCCTCGTCGAGCAGCTTGCGGAACATCTCGATGCCGGTGACCGTGGTGGTGGTCTTCTCGGTCTTGATACCGACGATGTCGACGGTCTCGTTGACCTTGAGGACACCACGCTCGATACGACCGGTGACGACGGTGCCACGACCGGTGATCGTGAAGACGTCCTCGATCGGCATCAGGAACGGCTTGTCGACGTCGCGCTCGGGCTGCGGGATCGACTCGTCGACGGCCTTCATCAGGTCGAGGACGGTCTTGCCCCACTCGGCGTCGCCCTCAAGGGCCTTGAGCGCGGAGACCTTGACGACCGGCAGGTCGTCGCCCGGGAACTCGTACTCGGAGAGCAGCTCACGGACCTCGAGCTCGACGAGCTCAAGGATCTCCTCGTCGTCCACCATGTCGGCCTTGTTCAGGGCGACGACGATGTACGGCACGCCGACCTGGCGGGCCAGGAGCACGTGCTCCTTGGTCTGCGGCATCGGGCCGTCGGTGGCGGCGACCACGAGGATGGCGCCGTCCATCTGCGCCGCACCCGTGATCATGTTCTTGATGTAGTCCGCGTGACCGGGGCAGTCGACGTGCGCGTAGTGACGCGACTCCGTCTGGTACTCGACGTGCGCGATCGAGATCGTGATACCGCGCTGGCGCTCCTCGGGAGCCTTGTCGATCTGGTCGAAGGCCGAGGCCTCGTTCAGGTCCGGGTACGCGTCATGCAGCACCTTGGTAATGGCGGCCGTGAGGGTCGTCTTACCGTGGTCGATGTGACCGATGGTGCCGATGTTGACGTGCGGCTTAGTCCGCTCGAACTTCGCCTTCGCCACTGGGGTCCTCCTGGAGTGGTTCTGTACGCCTTACTCATCGGCGCCAGGTGATCTTTGCTGGGATGCCGGGGCCCGGAACCCCCCGCCGCATGGGCTGCGGCGGGGAACCCCAGGGCTTGCCGGTGACAAGCCTAAAGCGTTGACTCGGTCGAGTTACTCGCCCTTGGCCTTCGCGATGATCTCCTCGGCGACGTTCCGGGGAACCTCGGCGTAGGAGTCGAACTGCATCGAGTAGCTTGCGCGACCCGAGGTCTTGCTGCGGAGGTCTCCGACGTAGCCGAACATCTCCGACAGCGGCACCAGACCCTTGACGACCTTGGCGTTCGCCCGGTCCTCCATGGACTGGATCTGTCCACGACGGGAGTTGATGTCGCCGATCACGTCGCCCATGTAGTCCTCGGGCGTGGTGACCTCGACGGACATCATCGGCTCGAGAAGGACGGGAGACGCCTTGCGGGCGGCTTCCTTGAACGCCTGCGAACCGGCGATCTTGAAGGCCAGCTCGGAGGAGTCGACCTCGTGGTAGCCACCGTCGAGCAGCGTGAGGCGCACGCCGGTCATCTCGTAACCGGCGAGGATGCCGAACTGCATGGCCTCCTGCGCGCCCGCGTCCACCGAAGGGATGTACTCCTTCGGGATACGCCCACCGGTGACCTTGTTCACGAACTCGTACGGAACGTCGCCGTCCGTAATGGGCTCGACCATGATCTGCACCTTGGCGAACTGCCCGGTGCCACCGGTCTGCTTCTTGTGCGTGTAGTCCACGCGCTCGACGGTCTTGCGGATCGTCTCACGGTAGGCGACCTGCGGCTTGCCGACGTTCGCCTCGACGCGGAACTCGCGCCGCATGCGGTCGACCAGCACCTCAAGGTGGAGCTCGCCCATACCGCCGATGACGGTCTGGCCGGTCTCCTCGTTGCTGTGCACCTGGAAGGAGGGGTCCTCCTCCGCGAGCCGCTGGATGGCCACACCCAGCTTCTCCTGGTCACCCTTGGACTTGGGCTCGATCGCGACCTCGATCACCGGCGCCGGGAAGTCCATGGACTCCAGGATCACCGGGCTCTTCTCGTCGCACAGCGTCTCACCGGTGGTGGTCTGCTTCAGGCCCATGACGGCGACGATGTCGCCGGCGCCCACCGACTCGATCTCCTCACGCTTGTTCGCGTGCATACGGTAGATCTTGCCGATGCGCTCCTTGCGGCCCTTCACCGAGTTCAGCACCGCGGTGCCGGACTCCAGCTTGCCGGAGTACACCCGGACGAAGGTGAGCTTGCCGAGGTGCGGGTCGCTCATGATCTTGAACGCCAGCGCCGACAGCGGCTCGTCCACGGAGGGCTTGCGCGCGACGACCTTCTCCGGGTCCTTCACGTCGTGGCCCTCGATGGCCTCGACGTCCAGGGGGGTCGGGAGGTAGCGCACGACCGCGTCGAGCAGGGGCTGGACGCCCTTGTTCTTGAACGCGGTGCCGCAGAAGACGGGGGTGATGGTGGTGCCGTCGGACTTGCCGGAGGCGATGGTGATACGACGGATCGCCGCGTAGAGCTGCTCCACGGTGGGCTCGACGCCCTCCAGGTACAGCTCCATCAGCTCGTCGTCGTTCTCCGAGACGACCTCGAGCAGCTTGCCGCGCCACTCCTCGGCCGCCTCGGTGTGCGTCGCCGGGATGTCGACGATGTCGTACATCTCGCCCTTGGCCGCCTCGGCGGACCAGACGAAAGCCTTCATCGTGACAAGGTCGACGACGCCCTTGAAGTCGGCCTCGGCACCGATCGGGAGCTGCATGACGATCGGAACCGCGCCGAGGCGGTCCTCGATCATCTCGACGCAGCGGTGGAACTCCGCGCCGGTCCGGTCGAGCTTGTTGACGAAGCAGATGCGGGGCACGCCGTAGCGGTCGGCCTGGCGCCATACGGTCTCGGACTGCGGTTCCACACCGGCGACACCGTCGAACACGGTGACGGCACCGTCGAGGACGCGGAGCGAACGCTCCACCTCGACCGTGAAGTCCACGTGACCCGGGGTGTCGATGATGTTGATGGTGTGGTCGACGTCCTCGAGCGGCCAGTGACAGGTCGTCGCGGCGGACGTGATGGTGATGCCGCGCTCCTGCTCCTGCTCCATCCAGTCCATCGTGGCAGCGCCGTCGTGGACCTCACCGATCTTGTAGCTCACACCGGTGTAGAACAGGATGCGCTCGGTGGTCGTCGTCTTGCCCGCGTCGATGTGGGCCATGATCCCGATGTTGCGGACCTTGGCCAGGTCAAGCGAAGTGGTGGCCATAAGGCTCAATCTTCTCTCGGTCTCGATGTGGGGAGCGACTACCAGCGGTAGTGCGCGAAGGCCTTGTTGGACTCGGCCATCTTGTGCGTGTCCTCGCGCTTCTTGACCGAGGCGCCGAGACCGTTGGAGGCGTCGAGCAGCTCGTTCATGAGGCGTTCGGTCATCGTCTTCTCGCGACGGGCGCGGGAGTAACCCACGACCCAGCGCAGGGCGAGGGTGGCGGCGCGACCGGGCTTGACCTCGATCGGCACCTGGTAGGTGGCGCCACCGACACGGCGGGACTTGACCTCAAGCGTGGGCTTGACGTTCTCAAGCGCGCGCTTCAGCGTGATGACCGGGTCGTTGCCGGTCTTCTCACGGAGGCCTTCCATGGCGCCGTACACGATCCGCTCGGCGGTGGAACGCTTGCCGTTGAGCAGAAGCTTGTTGATCAGCGAGGTGACAAGAGGAGAACCGTAGACCGGGTCGATGATGACCGGGCGCTTCGGGGCGGGGCCCTTACGAGGCATTCTTACTTCTCCTTCTTGGCGCCGTAGCGGCTGCGGGCCTGCTTGCGGTTCTTGACACCCTGAGTGTCGAGGGAACCGCGGATGATCTTGTAACGAACACCCGGCAGGTCCTTCACACGGCCACCGCGCACGAGCACGATCGAGTGCTCCTGCAGGTTGTGTCCCTCACCCGGAATGTAGGCCGTGACCTCGATGCCGGAGGTCAGACGCACACGCGCGACCTTACGGAGGGCCGAGTTCGGCTTCTTCGGGGTGGTCGTGAAGACACGCGTGCAGACGCCGCGACGCTGAGGGGATCCCTCAAGAGCGGGCGTCTTGTTCTTCTCGACCTTGTCCTGCCGGCCCTTCCGGACCAGCTGCTGGATCGTAGGCACTACTTCTCCGGTTTCTGTGTGCCGTTAGTGGAACTAACCTGGAACACCACCGACCCACGCGGTCGGGTGTGTCGAATACTGCAAAGCCCTCGCCGAGAGCGAGGAAGGCGCAGATTGCGGTGGCCCGTACTCGAACTCCTCGTGCGGCTGAGGACACGCACAGGAGCCCAGGCACACCCCAGGCACAAGGTCTGAGCGTACCTACCTCATCGACTCCGGTCAAAACAAATGCCCACGCACGGGAGACGCCCGGGAGAGCCCACGCGACCTGGCCTGATTCAGCCATCCGGACGGGCCGGGGAAGGATCGTCGGGATCACGCTCCCGCGACCGCCCCGAGGGCTCCTCCGGGGACGGCTCCCGCGAACGGGACGGTTCCCCGTCCGAAGCGCGCCGTATCCGCCTGCCCAGGCTACGGGGAGAGCCGAGCCGGGGAATCGTGGGCACCCGTGAGCTGGGGTTCTTCGGTACGAGACCGGCGGTGGCGGGGCGGGAGGCGTCGGTACGGGGCGACGGGGGCGCGGCCGGGTCCGGGGCGGCGTCCGCGCCCGGGTCCGGGCCCGGGTCCGGGTCCGGGTCCGGGTCCGGGTCCGGGTCCGGGTCCGGGTCCGGGTCCGGGTCCGGGTC
>NZ_JBHZDA010000122.1:0-19228 GCF_042755665.1 Streptomyces sp. NPDC059142 | reverse complement strand
CGGCCGGTATCCCTTCCCCGGCCGGGGCGTTCGCGTATCTCCGGACCACCGCCGGAGGCGGCACACACCCTGGACGTACCGCCCCGGGACGCGACACCCGCCGTACGAGATCCGGACAGGGGCTAGACGTACCGCTCCAGGATCGACGACTCCGCCAGACGCGACAGGCCCTCGCGGACGCTCCGCGCGCGGGCCTCGCCGACGCCGTCCACCGTCTGGAGGTCGTCCACGCTCGCCGCCAGCAGCTTCTGAAGACCGCCGAAGTGCTCGACCAGCCGCTCGATGATGGCGCCGGGCAGCCGCGGCACCTTCGCCAGCAGCCGGTAACCCCGGGGCGAGACCGCCGAGTCGAGGGTCTCCGGTGAGCCGCTGTACCCCAGGGCCCGCGCCACGATGGGCAGTTCCAGCAGCTCGGGGTGGGTCAGCGCGTCCAGCTCGACCAGCGCCTCGTCGACCGTACGGGCCCGCTTCGCGGTCGGCTCCGGGACGTAGTCGCGGGCCACCAGATCCCGCTCCGGCTCCACGCCCGCGATCAACTCGTCCAACTGGAGCGAGAGAAGCCGCCCGTCGGTACCCAGCTCGACCACGTACTCGGCGATCTCCGTGGCGATCCGGCGCACCATCTCCAGCCGCTGCGCCACCGCCGTCACGTCCCGGACCGTCACCAGGTCCTCGATCTCCAGGGCGGAGAGCGTGCCCGCGACCTCGTCCAGTCTGAGCTTGTACCGCTCCAGGGTCGCCAGCGCCTGGTTCGCCCGCGACAGGATCGCCGCCGACTCCTCCAGGACCCGGCGCTCCCCGTTCACGTAGAGCGCGATCAGCCGCATCGACTGCGACACGGAGACGACCGGGAAGCCGCACTGCTTGGAGACCCGGTCCGCCGTACGGTGCCGGGTGCCCGTCTCCTCGGTGGGGATCGAGGACTCCGGGACGAGCTGCACGCCCGCCCGGAGAATCTTCGTGATGTCCTTGTCGAGAATGAGCGCGCCGTCGAGCTTGCACAGCTCGCGCAGGCGCGTCGCGGTGAACTCCACGTCCAGGACGAAACCGCCCGTGCACATCGACTCGACGGTCTTGTCCATCCCCAGGACGATGAGACCGCCGGTATTACCGCGCAGGATGCGCTCCAGCCCGTCGCGCAGCGCCATCCCCGGCGCGACAGCGCTCAGGGACGCGCGCATCAGCGCTTCGTTGCCGGAGCCCGCGCCGGACTTTCCGGGTGCTGATGCCCGGTCGTTGGCTGCCACTGCACTCCTCCGGCTCGTACGGATGGGCGAGACCAGGGCAAAGTCTACCGGCGAGCGTTGTCGTCCCGTGGGGCGTCCGCCCTACCTCGGCGCGGCAGCACCCTCAGAGCGTCGCCCATGTCGGCCACCTCCGTCACCTTCATACCGGGCGGGACCTTGCCCGGGTCCGTCGGTACGAGGGCCTGGGTGAAGCCCAGACGGTGTGCCTCGGCCAGTCTGCGCTGGACCCCGGTGACCCGTCTGACCTCGCCCGCGAGCCCGACCTCGCCGATCGCGACGAGGTTCTTCGGCAGCGGGGTGTCGCTCGCCGCCGACGCCAGCGCGAGGGCCACCGCCAGGTCCGCGGCGGGCTCCGTCAGCTTCACCCCGCCGACCGTCGCGCTGTAGATGTCGCGCTTGCCGAGCGCGCTGATCCGGCCGCGCTGCTCCAGCACCGCCAGCATCATCGAGACCCGGGAGGTCTCCAGCCCCGAGGTGGTGCGCCGGGGCGAGGGGATCTGGGAGTCGACCGTGAGCGCCTGCACCTCGGCGACGAGCGGCCGGCGCCCTTCGAGGGTGACGGTGAGGCAGGTGCCCGGCACGGGCTCGTCGCGCCGGGTCAGGAAGAGCCCCGACGGATCGGCGAGGCCGGTGATCCCCTCGTCGTGCAGCTCGAAGCAGCCGACCTCGTCCGTCGCCCCGTACCGGTTCTTCACGCCGCGGACCAGCCGCAGCCGCGCGTGCCGGTCGCCCTCGAAGGAGAGCACGACGTCCACGAGGTGTTCGAGCAGCCGGGGGCCGGCGATCGCGCCGTCCTTCGTCACGTGCCCGACCAGCAGCGTCGCCATGTCGCGTTCCTTCGAGGCCCGGATGAGCGCCCCCGCGACCTCTCTGACCTGCGCCATGCCGCCCGGTGCCCCGTCGATCTCGGGAGACGCGACGGTCTGTACGGAGTCCATGATCAGCAGCGACGGCTTGACCGCGTCGAGATGGCCGAGGACGGCCGAGAGGTCCGTCTCGGCGGCGAGGTAGAGATGGTCGCTGATCGCCTTGATCCGGTCGGCGCGCAGCCGGACCTGGCTCGTGGACTCCTCGCCCGTCACATAGAGCGTGCGGTGCTCGTCGTCGGCCGCCTTCGCGGCGACGTCCAGCAGCAGCGTCGACTTCCCCACGCCCGGCTCGCCCGCGACCAGCACCACGGCCCCGGGCACCAGCCCGCCGCCCAGCACCCGGTCCAGCTCCGGCACACCGGTCGAGCGCGCCGTCGCCGTACGGATGTCGACCTGGCCGATGGGGAGCGCGGCCGTGGAGACCCGGCCGGCCGCCGTCGTCCGCACCGCGGGCGCGCCGTACTCCTCGACCGTCCCCCACGCCTGGCACTCGGGGCAGCGGCCGAGCCACTTGGCGGTCGTCCAGCCGCACTCGGTGCAGCGGTAGGACGGCCGGTCCTTGGATTTCGTACGGGCAGCCATGGCGTCACCGTATAGGGGGCCACCGACAGCCGGGACCACCCCGTCGGTCCGGCCGCGCTCCGGCAGGGCGTCAGCCAGGTGAGGGAGGCCCCTGTACCACTTCGAAGCCATCGAAACACGACATTCGTGTCCCCTTTTGAGGGATAGCTTCACCCGTAAGGATTAAATGTGCTCAAGGGGTGTGAAGGGTACGGGTCGCCCTGTCTACGGTCGCCGGGTGATGAGCAGCAGCCCCGAAACCTCCACGCACACCACCGGCGCACATCGCGCGCTCCGTCGTGCGCCCCGTTCGGTGGCGCAGCGCCCTCCGGCACGGTACGAACCGTATCTGGACGGCCTGTTCACCTACTGCCTCTCCGTGCTCTGCGACCACGACGCGGCCATCGAGGTGCTCGGCGACGTCCTCGCCATCTCCGAGCGGCAGTACGGCCGTTGCCCCTCCGGCGCCGGGGAGCGCAGGGCCTGGCTCTACGCCCTCGCCCGCTGGGCCTGTCTGCGCAAGCTCACCGAACAGCGCCGAAACCGCCCGGGGGCGCACGCGGGCGACCGCGGCCCGGCTCAGGAAATCGGCTCCGCGCCGTCGTCCGCCGGGGTCGCGCCCGGGACCGCCGAGCGCCGCCGCCGCGAACTGGCCCTGCTGGCCTGGCCCGAGGCCGCCGGGACGACGCCCGAGCAGCGCGAGGTTCTGGAGCTGGTGGTACGGCACCGGCTCGACCCGCGCGATGTGGCCGCCGTCCTGTCCAGGGAACCGGCCGCCACCCGGGAGCTGCTCTCCTCCGCCGCCTGCGAGGTCGAGCGCACCCGCGCCGCGCTCGCCGTCGTGGACACCGGCGACTGCCCCTCCGTCGCCCGGCTCACCGGCGACCACCACGTCCTGCTCTCGGCCGCGCTCCGGCGCGAACTGGTCCGCCATGTCGACGACTGCCCGCGCTGCCGCCGGGCCGCGGAGCGCGCCGAGGCGGCGGGGCCCTGGCCCGGCTCGCGGACGGCGCCGCCCGTCGCGCCCGGCACCGGGGCCGGGGCCGAGTCCGGGGCCGACGCCACCGGGGGGCTGTCCGTCGCCACCGCCCCGCTGCCGCTCGTCGAGGCGCCGCGCGGCGCCGCGTACACCGCCATGATCCAGGCGCCCCGCGCCCGCGCCACCGCCCCGCGCTTCGGCCGCAACGGCTATCCCATGGACCCCAAGGACCGCGCGGCCCGCCGCGACCGGCTGCGGGCGCGCGCCGTGACGACCACCGTGGTCGCGACCGTCGTCGCCGCGCCCGTCCTCGCCCTCTGGGCGGCGTACCGCGGCGCGCCGCAGACCGGCGAGGGCCGCGACGGCGCCTCCGTCAGCGCGGGCGAGACCACGGGCCCGCCCGCCCGCGGCGGGCACCCCCATGACGACCCGTACGAGAGCTACGAGAACTACGACCACTACGAGAACGCGGGCGCCGCCCGGGACCGGCCCGGCGCCCGCTCCACGGACGGCAGCCGCGCGCCCGGCGTCTCCGTCGAGATCGTCGGCGACGGTACGGGCGCCTCCGGCGCGGACCGCACCGACCCCGGCGGGCTCACCGTAGAGGCGCGGCCCGCCGGTGCCACGACCCTGATCACGCTGCGGGCCTCCGGCGGCGAGCGGGTCTCCTGGACGGCCGGAACCCGCGCCCCCTGGATCTCCCTGAGCCGCCACTACGGGACGCTCGCGCCCGGCGAGTCCGTCACCGTCCGCGTCTTCGTGGACCCCGTGCGCGAACCGGCCGGCCCGTGGAGCGCCCGGATCGCGCTCTACCCGGCGGGCGCCGCCGTACGGATCCACGGGTACGGCACCAGGCCCCCGCTCCCCGGCCGCCCGGACCACAGCGGCCGGCCCGGCGACCCGGCCGACCCCGGCCCCGCGCGCCCTACCTGGACGGCGCCCACGGCGGTCGGCAGCCCCTCGGCCCCGGGCTCGGCGGACCCGACCGGCGGTCCGGAGCCCTCCGGCCCCGGGCCGGTCCCCGGCAGCCCGTCGCAGTCGCCCCCGGACCCGGATCCGCCCGACCCGGACCCGTCCACCAGTTCCGCCGGCTCCGCGGCCGCCGGCTCCCCGGCCGCCGGTTCCGGGCCGGCCGGGCCAGGACCGAGCGCCGCGCCCCGCTGACCGGCCCGTCCCGCGTATACGCCGACCGGCCCCCGCGTCAGGCGGACGCCGGGCGCGGCGGGTCCGCCGGGTGCGGGGCCAGCAGCGGGAGCTCGCTCGCCATGCGCCGCTCGCACAGCTCCACCAGCCGGTCGTACCCCTCCTTGCCCATCAGCTCCGTCAGCTCGGGCCCGTACGTCTTGTACACCGGCTCACCCGCGCCGTGCGCCGAGGTCGCGGACGTGCACCACCAGTGCAGATCGTGACCGCCCGACCCCCAGCCGCGCCGGTCGTACTCGCCGATCGACACCTGGAGCACACGCGTGTCGTCCGGCCGGTCGATCCAGTCGTACGTACGCCGTACCGGTAGCTGCCAGCAGACGTCCGGCTTCGTCTCCAGCGGCTCGCGGCCCTCGCGCAGCGCCAGGATGTGCAGCGAGCACCCCGCGCCCGCCGCGAAACCGGGACGGTTCTGGAAGATGCAGGACCCCTCCCAGCGCCGCGTCTGGCGCTCGCCGTCCTCGTCGGTCTGCGTCCAGCCCGTGGCCGTCCCCTCCTCGTGGAACTGCCACAGCTCGGGTGTGAGCCGCGCCACATGCTTCGCGACCCGCGCCTCGTCGTCCTCGTCGGAGAAGTGCGCGCCCAGCGTGCAGCAGCCGTCGTCGGCGCGGCCCGCCTGGATGCCCTGGCAGCCGCTGCCGAAGATGCAGCTCCACCGTGAGGTGAGCCACGTCAGATCGCAGCGGAACACCTGTTCGTCGTCGGCCGGGTCCGGGAACTCGACCCAGGCACGGGCGAAGTCCAGCCCCTTCTCGTCAGGGACCGCCCGGGCGCCGCCACGGGTCCCCTGCTGCTGGTCCTGCTTCTTCGGGCCCTTGGCTTTGCCCGGCTTCGCCTTTTTCGTCTTTGGCACATGTCCAGCGTATGCGGCGTTCGCAGTAGCGTTCCGCTCATGAGACTCGGAGTCCTGGACGTCGGTTCGAACACCGTGCACCTGCTGGCGGTCGACGCCCACCGCGGTGCCCGGCCGCTGCCGGCGCATTCGTACAAGGCGGAGCTGCGCCTCGCCGAACTGCTCGAACCCGAGGGCGCGATCGGCCCCGACGGTGTCGACCGTCTCGTGGCGACGATCTCGGACGCCCTCCAGGCGGCCGAGGACAAGGGGTGCGAGGACGTGCTGCCGTTCGCGACCTCCGCCGTACGGGAGGCCGTCAACGCCGAGCAGGTCATCGCGCGCGTCAAGAGCGAGACCGGGGTGGACCTCGAAGTCCTGACCGGCGAGCAGGAGGCCCGGCTGACCTTCCTCGCCGCCCGCCGCTGGTTCGGCTGGTCGGCCGGGAAGCTCCTCGTGCTCGACATCGGCGGCGGCTCCCTGGAGATCGCGTACGGGATCGACGAGGAGCCGGACGCCGCGGTCTCCCTGCCCCTGGGCGCGGGCCGGCTCACGGCGGGCTGGCTGCCCGGGGACCCGCCCGACCCGATCGACGTGAAGGCGCTGCGCCGCCATGTGCGGGCACGGATCGCCCGTACGGTCGGGGAGTTCGCCCGGATCGGCAGCCCGGACCATGTGGTGGCCACGTCCAAGACCTTCAAGCAGCTCGCGCGGCTGGCGGGCGCGGCACGCTCCGGCGAGGGGCTGTACGTGCAGCGCGAGCTGAGGCGCGCCGACCTGGAGGAGTGGGTGCCGAAACTGTCCACGATGAACGCCGCCCAGCGCGCCACGCTCCCCGGGGTCTCCGAGGGCCGCTCGGCACAGTTGCTGGCGGGCGCGCTGGTCGCGGAGGGCGCCATGGACCTGTTCGGAGTGGACACGCTGGAGGTCTGCCCGTGGGCGCTGCGCGAGGGCGTGATCCTGCGCCGCCTCGACCAGCTCGCACCGTGACAGGCCCGCTCGCACCGTGACCGGACCGCCCGTGCCGTGAACCGGACGACGGCCGCGCCGCCGCGGCCCGTACGCTGTTCCCGTGGCAGATCCAGTGGTGCGCATCCCGGATACGAAGGTCGCGCTGTCGACGGCCTCGGTCTATCCGGAGTCCACGGCGACGGCCTTCGAGATCGCCGCGCGCCTCGGCTACGACGGCGTCGAGGTCATGGTCTGGACGGACCCCGTCAGCCAGGACATCGAGGCGCTGCGCCGGCTCTCCGACTACCACGGCGTCCCGGTCCTCGCCGTCCACGCGCCCTGTCTGCTGATCACCCAGCGGGTCTGGTCGACGGACCCGTGGGTGAAGCTCCAGCGGGCGCGGGCGGCGGCCGAGAAGCTCGGCGCGTCCACGGTGGTCGTACACCCTCCGTTCCGCTGGCAGCGCCAGTACGCGCGCGACTTCGTCACCGGGATCTGGCGGATGGCGGACGAGACGGATGTCCGGTTCGCCGTCGAGAACATGTACCCGTGGCGCTACCGCGACCGCGAGATGCCCGCGTACGCGCCCGGCTGGGACGTCACCCAGGAGGACTACCGGCACTTCACCGTCGATCTCTCGCACACCGCGACCTCCCGCAGCGACGCCATGGCGATGGCGGGACGCATGGGCGACCGGCTGGGCCACGTCCACCTCGCGGACGGCAACGGGTCGGCGAAGGACGAGCACCTGGTGCCGGGGCGCGGTACCCAGCCCTGCGCCGAGCTGCTGGAAGGGCTGGCGGCCGACGGCTTCGACGGCCATGTCGTGATCGAGGTCAACACCCGGCGCGCGATGTCGGCGGCCGAGCGCGAGGCGGACCTCGCGGAGGCGCTGGCCTTCGCGCGGCTGCACCTCGCGGCGCCGGCCGCCGCCACGTCCCCCGCCCCCGCCCGGTCCCAGACCGCCCCGGCGGTACGGGCGCCCCGCACGCCCCGTACGCCTCGCACCCCCCGTCGGCCCCGCAGCTCCGGCTCGTCCGGCGCCTCGGGCTCGTCGGGAGCGCGCCCCTCATGACCGACGGCGCCACCCCGCGCCGCCGGGGCCGCCCCGCCCGCAAGGACGCCGAGTCGGGACCCAGCGCCCGGCAGAGGATCCTGGGGGCGGCCCGCGCCGAGTTCGCCGAGCGCGGCTACGACAAGACGTCCGTACGCGGGATCGCCAGGGCGGCGGGCGTCGACCCCGCGCTCGTCCACCACTACTTCGGGACGAAGGACGAGGTCTTCGCCTCCGCCGTCGAGATCTCCTTCGAACCGGCCCTGACCGTGCCCGCCAAGGTGCTGGCCGGGAACCCCGACACGATCGGGGAGCAGCTCGCCCGTAACTTCTTCGTCGTCTGGGAGAACCCGGCGACCAGGGCCCCGCTGCTCGCCGTCATCCGCTCGGCGCTCACGCACGACGCCGCGGCGGCGGTGCTGCGCACCTTCGTGCTGCGCCGGCTGCTCGGCCAGGTCGCGGAGGGGCTGGACGTACCGGACCCGAGGCTGCGCGCCGAGCTGGCCGCCTCGCACATGGTCGGCATCGCCCTCCTGCGGTACGTGATCAGGGCGGAGCCGCTGGCCTCGGCGGAGATCGAGGAGATCGTCGCGCTGGTCGCGCCCACGCTCCAGCGCTATCTCACCGAGAAGTGAACCGCCCGTGACAGGCCGGGCGGACCGGGCCGGCCGGGCGAGCCGCGGACCCGGCCTGCCCGAAAGCTGAACAGTCGTCCCGTATTCCGGACAGGGCGTCCAGATCTTGGATCCGGGGCGTACGCTCGAAGAAGTCATTTCTGCCGAAGGACTCGGCGGGAAGATCTGCCGCGATCCACCGCCATCCGCTGAAGGAGCGAGAGACGATGCCCGAGCTGAGGTCCCGCACTGTCACCCACGGCCGGAACATGGCGGGCGCCCGCGCCCTCATGCGGGCATCGGGCGTAGCGAGCGAGGACATCGGCAAGCCGATCGTCGCGGTGGCCAACTCCTTCACCGAGTTCGTGCCCGGCCACACCCACCTCGCGCCGGTGGGCCGGATCGTCTCTGAGGCCATCAAGGCCGCGGGCGCCGTCCCGCGCGAGTTCAACACGATCGCCGTGGACGACGGCATCGCGATGGGCCACGGCGGCATGCTCTACTCCCTGCCGTCCCGCGACCTGATCGCCGACTCCGTCGAGTACATGGTCGAGGCGCACTGCGCGGACGCGCTGATCTGCATCTCCAACTGCGACAAGATCACCCCGGGCATGCTGATGGCCGCGCTGCGCCTCAACATCCCGACGGTCTTCGTCTCCGGCGGCCCCATGGAGGCCGGCAAGGCGACCCTCGTGGACGGTACGGTCCGAAAACTCGACCTGGTCAACGCGATCTCCGACGCGGTGAACGAGTCGATCTCGGACGAGGACATCCTCCGTATCGAGGAGAACGCCTGCCCGACCTGCGGCTCCTGTTCCGGCATGTTCACCGCCAACTCGATGAACTGCCTGACCGAGGCCATGGGCCTCTCCCTCCCCGGCAACGGCTCCGTCCTCGCCACCCACACCGCCCGCAGGGCGCTGTACGAGAACGCGGGCCGCACGGTCGTCGAGATCACCCGGCGCCACTACGAGCAGGACGACGCGTCGGTCCTGCCGCGCAACATCGCCACCCGCGCGGCCTTCGACAACGCCATGGCGCTCGACATCGCCATGGGCGGCTCCACCAACACGATCCTGCACCTGCTCGCCGCCGCCCAGGAGGCCGAGCTGGACTACGACCTCAGCGACATCGACGCGGTCTCGCGCCGCGTCCCCTGCCTCGCCAAGGTCGCGCCGAACGTGGCCCCGGGCGGCACGTACTACATGGAGGACGTCCACCGGGCCGGCGGCATCCCCGCCATCCTCGGCGAGCTGTACCGCGGCGGTCTGCTCAACGAGGACGTCCACACCGTCCACGCCCCCGGCATCAAGGAGTGGCTGGAGACCTGGGACGTGCGCGGCGGCTCGCCGTCCGAGGAGGCCGTCGAGCTGTGGCACGCGGCCCCCGGCTGTGTCCGCTCCGCCGAGGCGTTCTCCCAGTCCGAGCGGTGGGCCACGCTCGACACGGACGCCGCGGGCGGCTGTATCCGCGATGTCGCCCACGCCTACTCCAAGGACGGCGGTCTGGCCGTCCTCAAGGGGAACCTGGCCGTCGACGGCTGTGTCGTGAAGACGGCGGGCGTCGACGAGTCGATCTGGACCTTCGAGGGCCCGGCCGTCGTCTGCGAGTCGCAGGAGGACGCCGTGGAGAAGATCCTCCGCAAGGAGATCACCGAGGGCGACGTGATCGTCATCCGGTACGAGGGACCGCGCGGCGGCCCCGGTATGCAGGAGATGCTCTACCCCACGTCGTATCTGAAGGGCCGCGGCCTCGGGAAGTCCTGCGCGCTGATCACCGACGGCCGCTTCTCCGGCGGAACGTCGGGACTCTCCATCGGCCACGCCTCGCCGGAGGCGGCCTCGGGCGGCACGATCGCGCTGGTGGACGACGGCGACCGGATCCGTATCGACATCCCGAACCGGACGATCGAGCTGCTGGTCGATGACGCGGAGCTGGCGGAGCGCCGCGCGGCGCTGAACGGTGTGTACGCCCCGGCGAACCGCGAGCGCAAGGTCTCGCAGGCGCTGCGCGCCTACGCCGCCATGGCGACGAGCGCGGACCGGGGCGCGGTCCGGGACATCTCCCGCCTCGGCTGAGCGTCCGGGCCCTCCCGGGGACCGGGCGCCCGGAGCCGGGGCGGCACCAGTGTCGCCGGGGGCACCGGCGACACCAGTGTCACCGGGGCACCGGTGTCACCAGGAGGCGGGGTCCCGCCCGGACACCGCGAAGACGGATCCGTCGGGCGCGCTCCCGAAGACGGTCGCCCCGGAGCCCTCACCGGCGCCGGGCGCCGTCACGGGCGCGGGCAGCGTGGGGACGAGCGTGTCGGGCCCGTCGGCCATCCGCGGCTTCGTCTGCCCCAGCAGCACCCCGCGCCCGGCGTCCACCGCGAGCAGCCGCCCGTCGCCCGCGCTCAGAAAGACCCGGCCCCCGGTGGCGGCGGGGCGCGAGGCGCGCGCCACCGATGTCTCCAGCCGCCAGCGCACGCCCGCGCCCTCCCGCCCCATGTCGACGGCGAGCAGTGAGCCCGCGTACCCGACGACGTAGACGGTGTCGCCCAGGACGGTCGCCTGCGCCTGGTCGACCGTCGCGGCCAGCGGGACCCGCCGTACCGTACGGCTCGACGCGTCCAGCCGTACGACCGCCGAGGTGAAGCCGTCCGCGTCGGTCGCCAGCAGGAACAGCGCGCCGCCCGTGGCCCCGGCCGGGGAGAGGGCGCCCGCCAGCCGCCGCTCCCAGCGCACCGCTCCGGTGGCCGGGTCGATCGAGCGGACCTCCGTCGCCGTGCCGTCGGCGGTCGGGGTCGCGGCGAACAGCGCGCCACCGCCCCCGTCCGCCGCCGTCCAGACGGTGCCGGTCGCGCCGAGCCGCTTCGTCCAGCGCGCCTCGCCGGTCGCGCTGTCCAGGGAGCGCACCCGTCCGTCGTACGCGACGAGGAGCACCGAGTCGCCGCTGTGCCGGACGGTGGCATACGAGGAGATGGAGACGGACCAGCGCTCGGTGCCCGAGGCCGGGTCGAGCGCCGCGAGCCGCTTCCCGCCACCGGAACCGCCCGTACCGGAACCGCCCGCGACGACATGCAGGAGCCCGCCGGAGAGCACCGGCGCGGCGCCCTCGTCGCCCGTGTCGGCGCGCTCGCCCCGTGCGGCCTTCACCGACCACTCCGTACGACCGTCCACGGGATCGAGCCGGACGGCCGTGACACCGGGACCCGAGCAGTAGACGCCCGTGGCGTCCGCCGCGCAGACCGGGGCCCGGCGGGCGCCCGCGCCGGCGGCCGGCGTGGTGTCCCACGGCCGGAACGCCGGGGAGCGCGGCTCCTGCGCCGACGCCCGCGTGGGGGTGTCCAGCGTCCGTACCCCGAGAAAACCCGCACCGGCCACGGCCAGCAGCGCCACCGCGACCGCGACCGCCGTGCGCGCCCGGCGGCGCGGCGACCGCCCCGCCGCCGGGGGAGCGGACGACGGCGCCCGGCCGGGCGGCACGTGATCGGGCGGCACGTGATCGGACGGCACGTGAGCGGACGGCGCCCGGTCGGACGGCGCCGACGGAACGGTCGCCGAGCCCCGCGCGTGGTTCGTGGGGACGGAGCCCGCACCGGAGCCCGCCGTCTCCGCGGACACGGGCCCGCGCTGCGCCGGTACGAGCGCCCGCGCCCCGTACGGCCCGCGCAGGTCGTACGTGCCGGGGCGCCCCGCCTCCGGCACGCCACCCGGGGCCGGGTCTGCGGCGCGCAGCGCGCCCATCACCTCGTCCGGGGTGGGCCGTTCGGCCGGGTCCTTCGCCAGACACCGCGAGATCAGCGGCACCATCCGCTCCGGCACGCCCTTCAGGTCCGGCTCGTCGTGCACGACCTGGTACGCGACGATGTACGGGCTGTCCGAGTCGAAGGGACCGCGCCCCGTCGCCGCGTGCACCAGGACCGCGCCCATCGCGAACACATCGGCGGCGGGCCCGACTTCACGCGGACGCTGGAACTGCTCGGGCGCCATGAACGGCGGCGTGCCGATCAGCTTGCCCGTCTCCGTCCGCAGATCGCTGTCGGCGGGGCGCGAGATGCCGAAGTCGATGACCTTGGGCCCGTCGGCCGCCAACAGGACGTTGCTGGGCTTGAGATCGCGGTGCACGACCCCGGCGCGATGGATGTCCCGCAGCCCCTCGGCGAGCCCCGCCCCGAGCCGCGTCAACTCACGGGCGTCCAGCGGCCCGCTCCGCTTCACCCGCTCGGAGAGGGTGGGCCCGTCGATGAACAGGGTCGCCATCCACGGCCGGGGAGCCTCCGGATCGGCGTCCACGACGGGCGCGGTGAACGCCCCGCTCACCCGCCGGGCCGCCGCGACCTCCTGCTGGAAGCGGGCCCTGAACTCGGGGTCGGAGGCGTGGCCGGCGTGGATGACCTTGACGGCGAGCCGCAGCCCCGAGGCGGAGGTGGCGAGATGGACCTCGCCCATGCCGCCCGAGCCCAGCGTGGATTCGAGCAGATAGCGGCCGGCGTAATCCGGATGCTCCGCTTCCGGGGCCGACCCGGTGTTGCGCAGTGGTGGCATCGCCCACCCCCGTGAATTCGTGCGCAAGCGCGACGCACGGAGCCTAGTCGATGGTGCGTGCTATCCGGCCATGGCTTGCTAGCCTGCGCGGCGCAGAGCACACACCGTCAATGGGGGAGGACCGTATGGCCGTCGAAGAGGTTGAGAACACCGCGAGAGAAGCCACGGCGACCGTGACCGCAACGGCCGCCGCGCCCGTCGTGGAAACCGTCGTCGTGACCGTCGCGGAGCCGGAGGTGGGGACGCCGGCCGTGGGGACGCTGGCGGCCAAGCGCTACAAGGTCCACCCGGACTACCGCGTGAACGTCCGCAGCGGTCCCGGCACCGGCTACTCCCTCGTCAGGGTGCTCCCGTACGGGGCGAGCGTGCCGATCAACTGCCAGAAGGCGGGGGAGCGGATCGCGGGCCCGTACGGCACGACGAACCTCTGGGACAACATCGCCAACGGCGAGTTCATCTCGGACGCGTACGTCTACACGGGAAGCAGCGGCTACGTCGCCCCGCGCTGCGCCTGACCGCAGGGGCTGAACGCCGGTTCGCCCGTGCGCCGGGCCCGGGCGCGCGCCGGGGATAATCGCCCCGTGAGCGAGCACCCCGAGCACACCCAGCAGACCCGGCACACCCGGCCCACCCAACATCCCGAACGGGGCCGCGGTGGCCCGGAGCCCGAGGCCATCCGGTTCTTCGGCACCACCTGGCTCGCCCGCGACGGCGGCTACGCGGCACGCCGCGCCGCCGTCGCCGCGGGCTCCCTCACCACCGCCGTCGCCGCCTGCTTCGTCCTCCGCTTCTCCTACGAGGGCCTGGAGATCGCGAAGGTCGGCCCCTTCGTCGGTCTGCTCCTCGTCGTGATGTTCTCGGTGTGCAGCGCCATCGCCTTCCGCAGGACCTGGGACGGTTTCGTCCGCCGCCCGGCCGACCCGGCCCGCGAGGAGTCGCTGCGCAGCGTCAAGGCGATCGGCTTCATGGGCGCGCTGATCGCCTACTTCCTGCGCTCCCTCGCCGAGGCCCCGGGCGAGGGGCTGCGCCGCGCGGAGTACACGACGGCCCTGGCCCAGTACGAACGCCGCCGCACCGCCCGCGCCGGCAACCCCGCCGCCCGAGCCGCCGCCAAGGCCAGGACCGACGCCAGGCCCAGGAAGCCCAAGCGCCCGTAACTCGGTCTGGCCTCGCCCTCCTTGTACGCCCTCCGTCTCCTGTACGCCCTCCTGTACGCCCTCCGTCTCCTGTACGCCCTTCCCGTCCTGGACGTACTCCGCCTCCCCCGCACCCTCCGTACCCCTGGCCCGGCCCGGGCGGCGGCCGCCACGATGGGGTCATGACTCCTGCCACGGCCCCCCGCCCGACCTCCCGCGCCCTCTCCTTCGACGCCGTCGCCGACCAGTACGACGAGGCGCGCCCCGGCTACCCGCCGGCGCTCTTCGACGCGGTCGAGGAGTTGGCCGGCCGCCCGCTCCAGGGCGCCCGCGCCGTCGACGTGGGCGCCGGGACGGGGATCGCCACCCGTCTGCTGCGCGCACGCGGCGCCCGGGTCACCGCCGTGGAACCGGGCCCCGCCATGGCGGAGCGGCTGCACCGTACCCAGCCGGACGTCCCCCTCCTGCGCGGCCTCGGCGACGCCCTGCCTCTCGCGGACGGCTCCGCCGACCTGATCACGTACGCCCAGTCCTGGCACTGGACCGACCCGGCCCGCTCCCTCCCCGAGGCCCTGCGCGTCCTCACCCCCGGCGGCGCGCTCGCCCTGTGGTGGAACATCGCCGACGCCGGCCTCCCGTGGATCGCCGACCAGGACGAACGCATCCGCCGCTGGTCCGGCGAAGGCGCCCACGGCGCCCACAGCGTCTCCGGCCGGGGCGGCGAGCTGCCCGCGGAGCTGAACCCGGCCGAGCGGCGCGTGTCCTGGACCCGCCGCGTCCCCCTCGACACCCACCTCGCCCACCTCGGCAGCCACTCCGTCTTCCGGATGCACGGGGAAGCCGCCGCGACCGCCTTCCTCGCGGCCGAGCGCGCGGAACTGCTCCGGCTCTTCCCCGACGGGACCGTCGAGGAGGCGTACGTGGTCGAGCTGACGGTCGCCCGCCGCGCCTGACGCCGCCCCGCGACCACCCGAAACCGGCCCGCCACCACCGCCCGCACCACCTGCCTTGACGCGCCCGCTGCCCCGGCCCATTATTCATCACATGATGAATTTGCCAGAGGGCGGGGCCGCCGTGCACGCCCGCGGCCTCACCGTCCACCGAGGCGACCGCGCCGTCCTGCGCGGCCTCGACTTCTCCGTACCGCCCGGCCGGATCACCGGACTCCTCGGCCCCTCCGGCTGCGGCAAATCCACCCTGATGCGCGCCGTCGTCGGCACCCAGGCCCAGGTCACCGGCGTCCTCGACGTCCTCGGCCGCCCCGCGGGCGACGCCACCCTGCGCGCCCGCATCGGCTACGTCACCCAGGCACCCTCCGTCTACGACGACCTCACCGTCCGCCAGAACCTCGACTACTTCGCCGCCGTACTCGACCCGGGCCGCTCCCGCCGCACCGCCCGCGAGGAGACCGTCGACCGCGCGATCGCCGACGTCGACCTCGCCTCCCACGCCGACTCCCTGGCCGGGCGCCTCTCCGGCGGCCAGCGCAGCCGGGTCTCCCTCGCCGTCGCCCTGCTCGGCACGCCCGAACTGCTCGTCCTCGACGAACCGACCGTCGGCCTCGACCCCGTACTCCGCCGCGACCTCTGGACCCTCTTCCACCACATCGCCGCCGACCGAGCCGCCACGATCCTCGTCTCCTCCCACGTCATGGACGAGGCCGAACGCTGCCACCGCCTCCTCCTCATGCGCGACGGCGAAGTCCTCGCCGAGGACACCCCCGAAGCGCTGCGCACCCGTACCCGCACGGAGACCGTCGAAGCGGCCTTCCTCCACCTGGTCGACGAGGCCGACGCACTCCAGGAGAGCCCCCGATGACCACCACCGACACCCCTGACAGCACCGGCACCACCGCGCCCACCGCCACCCGGCACGCCCCGGTACCTGACGCCACCCGGCACGCCCCGGCGCCCGCCGCCCGCCCGCTCTCCGCCGCCCGCACCCTGGCCACCACCGCCCGCGTGCTCCGCCAGCTCCGCCACGACCCGCGCTCGATCGCGCTGATGCTCCTCGTCCCCTGCGTGATGCTCGTCCTGCTCCGCTACGTCTTCGACGGCAGCTCCCGCACCTTCGACTCCATCGGCGCCTCGCTGCTCGGCATCTTCCCGCTGATCACGATGTTCCTGGTGACCTCCATCGCCACCCTGCGCGAACGCACCTCGGGCACCCTGGAACGCCTCCTCGCCATGCCCCTGGGCAAGGGCGACCTCATCGCCGGCTACGCCCTCGCCTTCGGACTCGTCGCCGTCGTCCAGTCCCTCCTGGCCACCGGCCTCGCGGTGTGGGCCCTCGGCCTCGACGTCGTCGGCTCGGCCTGGCTGCTGCTCCTCGTCGCACTCCTCGACGCCCTGCTCGGCACGGCCCTCGGCCTCTTCGTCTCGGCCTTCGCCGCCTCCGAGTTCCAGGCCGTGCAGTTCATGCCGGCGGTGATCTTCCCGCAGCTCCTGCTCTGCGGACTGTTCGCACCCCGGTCCTCCATGCACCCCGTCCTGGAGGCGGTCTCCGACGTCCTGCCCATGTCGTACGCCGTCGACGGCATGAACCAGGTCCTGCGCCACCCCGACATCACCGGTGACTTCGTCCGCGACGCCGTGATCGTCGCGGGCTGCGCCGTTCTCGTCCTCGGCCTGGGCGCGGCCACCCTCCGCCGCCGTACGGCCTGACCACGGCGACCGCTCCTCGGACACCTCACGCACCCGGCCCGCCTCCGGTGCGACGATGGGGAGAACGTCCGTCCCCTACGGCGAGGTGACTCCGCAATGCCCCAGACCGTCGCAGTCCTCGGCACCGGAAAGATCGGCGAGGCCCTGCTCAGCGGCATGATCCGGGCCGGCTGGCGCGCACAGGACCTGCTGGTCACCGCACGCCGCCCGGACCGCGCCACGGAGCTGCGCGACCGTTACGGCGTCGACCCCGTCACCAACGCCGAGGCCGCCAAGCGCGCCGACATCCTCATCCTGGCGGTCAAGCCCCAGGACATGGGCACCCTCCTCGACGAACTCACCCCCCACCTCACCGCCGACCGCCTGATCATCAGCGCCGCCGCCGGCATCCCCACCGCGTTCATCGAGGAACGCCTCGCCCCGGGCACCCCCGTCGTACGCGTCATGCCCAACACCCCCGTCCTGGTGGACGAGGGCATGTCCGTCATCTCGGGCGGCAGCCACGCCCTGCCCGCCCACCTCACCCACGCCGAGGAGATCTTCGGCGGCGTCGGCAAGACCCTGCGCGTCCCCGAGTCCCAGCAGGACGCCTGCACCGCGCTCTCCGGCTCGGGCCCCGCGTACTTCTACTACCTGGTCGAGGCCATGACCGACGCGGGCATCCTCCTCGGACTGCCCCGCGCCCAGGCCCACGACCTGATCGTCCAGGCAGCCATCGGCGCCGCCGTCATGCTGCGGGACAGCGGCGAGCACCCCGTGAAGCTCCGCGAGGCCGTGACCTCCCCGGCCGGCACCACCATCAGCGCCATCCGGGAGCTGGAGAACCACGGGGTACGGGCCGCCCTCATCGCCGCGCTGGAAGCGGCCCGCGACCGCAGCCGCGCCCTGGCCTCGGGCAACGGCTGACGCCACATCCGGGGGCCGGGCCCCGGCCCGGCTTCAACCGGCGGGCAGCAGACCGGCCGCCCGGTACGCGGCGTCGACCACGGGCCGGGCCGTCCGTCTCGCCCGCTCGGCCCCGTCCTTCAGTACGGCATCCACCCGCCCGGGGTCCGCGGCCAGCACCGCGTGCCGCTCCCGCAACGGCCGCAGCAGCTCGATCACGGCCTCGGCGGTGTCCCGCTTCAGCGCCCCGTACGAGGTGTACGTCCCGGCCAGCGCCGCCGGATCCCCGCCCGCGCACCCGGCCAGGATCTCCAGCAGATTGGCCACCCCCGGTGTGTTCTCCCGGTCGTACACGACCTCCTGCCCGCTGTCCGTCACCGCGCGCATGATCTTCTTGCGCACCACATCGGCGTCGTCCAGCAGATAGACGATCCCGGCGGTCGCACCGTGCGACTTCCCCATCTTCGACACCGGGTCCTGAAGGTCCATGACCCGCGCGGCCACGGGCGGCCGGACGGCCTTCGGCACGGAGAAGGTGTGCCCGTACCGCTGGTTGAACCGCACGGCGAGATCCCGGGTCAGCCGCACATGCTGGGTCTGGTCCTCGCCGACCGGAACCTCGTCGGTCCGGTACGCGAGGATGTCCGCCGCCATCAGCACCGGGTACGACAGCAGGGAGAACCGCACGCTCTCCCCGGACGCGAGCGCCCGCACGCTCTTCTCCTTGTACTGGATCATGCGCCGCAGCTCCCCGTCGGTGGCGGTGCACTCCAGCAGGTACGAGAGCCGCGTGTGCTCGTCCACATGGCTCTGCACGAATACGGTGCAGAGCGCGGGGTCGAGTCCGGCCGCGAGCAGCAGCGTCGCGGCCTGCCGACTGAGCCGGCGCACCCGGGCCGGATCGTGTTCGACGGTCAGCGCGTGCAGATCCACCACGCTGAACAGCGCGTCGGCCCGGTGCTGGTCGACCTCGACCCAGCGGCGTACGGCCCCCAGGTAGTTGCCCAGTGTCAGATGCCCGGTCGGCTTGATCCCGCTGAAGATCCGCGTCATCTCTCATCCACCCTCTCGGTCGGAGCCGCCGCTGCCTGCGGCCCGCCCCCCGAGCTGGGGAAACGCGAACGGCCGCCGAAGCGGCGGCCGTTGAACGCATACGTGTGTGCCGGCCGCCGTCAGGCGGCCCACCACTGAAGGATGCACGCATGCGCTGTCATGCCCGCCAGCGTAGCGGCCGACCCCCCAAGTTGACACGGCCAACACGGATCCGTAATGTTCTCCGAGCTGTCCGACGTGAGCAACGGTCGTGTACCGGTCCCCGGGCAGCCATTCCGCAGGACCTACGAGAAGCGAGCGACGTTGTGTCGCATTGCTTTGCGTATGCCTATGCGAAATGAGGAATCGGCGTTCACACCGGACGCCGGCACCGAAGCCCCGATTAGCGTCGGAGCCCAGGATTCCGCTAAAGTCTCACTCGTCGGAACGGCCGCAGGGCCGGGAGGACAAGCCCGCTGACTGGGAATCAGGCCCGAAAGGATCTGATAGAGTCGGACTCGCCGGAAAGGGAAAGCGCGAAAGCGAAGAACTGGAAAGCGAAACCCCGCTCCGACGGGGAATCGGACACGAAAGAGTCTGATAGAGTCGGAAACGCAGGAACGAAGTACAGAACAGAATGAAACACCGAAGGGAAGCGCCCGGAGGAAAGCCC
>NZ_JBHZDA010000121.1:17732-19248 GCF_042755665.1 Streptomyces sp. NPDC059142 | reverse complement strand
GGGCCGGGGCCCCCCCCCCCCCCCCCCGCCCGGGCCGGACCGGAAACACAACAGAGAGCACGACTGTCGAGAGAAAGGCGTCACCACACCGTGATCGTCCGATCGTTCAAGGACATCGAGAACACCGACCGGCACGTGAGGTCGGCCTCCGGCACCTGGGAGAGCAAGCGCATCGTGCTCGCCAAGGAGAAGGTCGGCTTCTCGCTGCACGAGACCGTCCTGTACGCGGGTACGGAGACGTCGATGTGGTACGCCAACCACATCGAGGCCGTTCTGTGCGTGGAGGGTGAGGCCGAACTCACCGACGAGGAGACCGGTGAGACCCACTGGATCTCCCCCGGCACGATGTATCTGCTCGACGGGCACGAGCGCCACACACTCCGCCCGAAGAGCGACTTCCGCTGCGTCTGCGTCTTCAACCCCCCTGTGACCGGGCGGGAGGACCACGACGAGAACGGTGTCTACCCGTTGCTGACCGAGGAGGGCTGACCATGACCACCACCACTCCCGTGCACACCACCGACCTGTACCCGACGCGCGGCCTCGGCGAGGTGACCACCCCCCGGCAGGACCCCGTCGTGTGGTCCCCGCCGGACGCGCCGGGTCCGATCTCGCCGACCGACCTCGCCGAGTTCGAGCGGGACGGATTCCTCCCCGTCGACCAGCTCATCGGCCCGGACGAGGTGGCGCTGTACCGCGCCGAACTGGAACGGCTGATCACCGACCCGGAGGTACGGGCGGACGAGCGCTCGATCATCGAGCCCAAGTCCCAGGACGTACGGTCCGTCTTCG
The DNA here is from genome assembly GCF_042755665.1 of Streptomyces sp. NPDC059142. NCBI lineage: Bacteria > Bacillati > Actinomycetota > Actinomycetes > Kitasatosporales > Streptomycetaceae > Streptomyces > Streptomyces sp. NPDC059142. The sequence goes on along the minus strand of NZ_JBHZDA010000121.1, from coordinate 18,456 downwards.
AGATCCACCGCATCAGTGAGATCTTCGCGGGGCTCGTACGGGACGAGCGGGTGGTGGGCCGCGCACGGCAGATCCTCGGTTCCGACGTCTACGTCCACCAGTCCCGGATCAACGTCAAGCCCGGCTTCGGCGCCTCCGGTTTCTACTGGCACTCGGACTTCGAGACCTGGCACGCCGAGGACGGGCTGCCGAACATGCGGACGGTCTCCGTCTCGATCGCGCTGACCGAGAACTTCGACACCAACGGCGGTCTGATGATCATGCCGGGGTCGCACCGGACGTTCCTGGGGTGCGCGGGCGAGACGCCGAAGGACAACTACCGTCAGTCGCTGAAGATGCAGGGCGCCGGTACGCCCTCCAACGAGGCGCTGACCGGTCTGGCCGACCAGCACGGCATCCGGCTCTTCACGGGCAAGGCCGGTTCCGCGACCTGGTTCGACTGCAACTGCATGCACGGCTCGGGCGACAACATCACCCCGTACCCGCGCAGCAACGTCTTCATCGTCTTCAACAGCGTGGACAACGCCGCGGTCGAGCCGTTCGCGGCACCCATACGGCGGCCGGAGTTCATCGGGGCACGGGACTTCACCCCGGTGCGCTGAGCACCGCCGCGGTCCGGGGGCAGGGAGGAAGGGGCGCGGGGCCGGGGGGGGGGCCGCCGCGCCCCCCCGCCGGAGAGATGGGGCACGGCGAGCGGCCCGCACCCCCCCGCCCCCCCAGGCGC
>NZ_JBHZDA010000121.1:15689-17722 GCF_042755665.1 Streptomyces sp. NPDC059142 | reverse complement strand
CGCGCGCCACAGCGCGGCGGGGGCCCCCCCCCCGGCGGGGGGGGGGGGGGGGGGGGGGGGGGGGGGGGGGGGGGGCGACCCCCGCCCCCCCCCCCCGCCTTTCACGTGTCCTCGCGCTTCCGTCCGTACCTCCCCGGCCACCAGGTGCGGTCCCCCAGCAGGACCACCAGCGCGGGGACCTGTACGGAGCGCACCAGCAGCGTGTCGACGAGGACGCCGATCGCCACGGCGATCCCCACCTCGGCCACCGTCACGTCGGGGAGCTGCGCCAGCGCGGCGAAGGTGCCCGCGAGGACCAGCCCCGCCGCCGTGATCACCCCGCCGGTGGCGGTGACCCCGCGCCGTACGGCCTCGGTGGTGGAGAGCCGGCCGCGCTCCTCCCTGATCCGTTCCATCAGGAAGATCGTGTAGTCGACGCCGAGCGCCACGAGGAACACGAAGACGTAGACGAAGAGTTCGGCCGACACTCCCCCGAACCCCATCACCCGGTCGAAGACGAGCGTGGCCAGCCCCAGCGAGGCCGCGAAGGACAGCACGTTGACGGCCATCAGCACCAGGGGCGCGACGAGCGAGCGCAGCAGCAGTCCGAGGACGACCGTCACCGCGAGCAGGACCAACGGGACGATCCGCAGCGTGTCGTCGGTGGCCGCCCTGGCGTGGTCCATCAGTACGGCGGGGCCGCCGCCGACCAGCGCGCCGTCCGTCGTACGGGCCAGCGCGGCCCGCAACTCCCCCACCGCGGCGTGTGCCCGGTCGCCGTACGGGGGGACGGCCAGCTCCACCCGGAGCGTCGGCCGCGGCCCCGGCTCCCCGGCGACGGTGAGCGGTTCGCCGCGTTCGGCGCCGGCCACCCGGTCCGTGCCGCGCGCGGTCTCCACGGCCGTACGGACCGCCGCGTCGTCCGCGCCCGGCGGGAGGACGACGGTCAGCGGGGCCGCCGCCCCCTCGGGGAAGTGGGCGGCCAGGACGCGCTGCCCGGTGACCGACTCGGCGGACGGCGGGGCCGAGTCGAGCGGATCGGCGCTGGTGCGCAGCCCGGTGAGGGCGAGGACCGGCAGCCAGAGCGCCACGGTGACCAGCAGCGCGGCGGTCCGCGGCCGGCGCACCACCCGGTCGCCGACCGCCTGCCACAGCCGGTGGTCGGCGGCGCCGCGCGGAGTGGACGGGGACGGGATACGCGGCCACAGCAGCCCGCGTCCCGCGCAGACCAGCAGGGCGGGCAGCAGCGTCACCATCGCGGCGAGCGCGACGACCACCCCGGCCGCGGCGACGGGGCCGAGCCCGCGCAGTCCCGCGAGATCCGCGACCAGCAGGCAGAGCAGCCCGGCGACGACGGTGCCCGCGCTGGCGAGGATCGCCGGGGTGGTCCGGCGCAGCGCCTCCGCGACGGCCTCGTGGCGGTCCTCGTGGCGGGCCAGTTCCTCGCGGTAGCGGTTGAGGAGCAGCAGCGCGTAGTCGGTGGCGGCGCCGAAGACCAGCACGATGAGGATGGCCGAGGAGAGTTCGGTGACGGAGAGACCGGCCTCGGCCAGCCCGTACGCGGCGCCGCGCGCGACCAGGACGGCGACGAGGGAGGCGAACAGCGGGACCAGCCAGAGCGTCGGGCTGCGGTAGGTGCCCAGCAGCAGGACGGCGACGATCGCCATGCTGGTGAGGAGGAGGGCGGTGTCGACGTCACCGGCGCTGGTGTCGGTTCCGAGCCCCGCCTCGCCCGCCACCCGCACGTCGAGACCCGGCCGCGCCCGGTCGGGGTCGCCGAGTGTGGTGCGCAGGGCGCCGACCGCGGCGCCGACCGTGTCGTCGTCGGCCTCCACGGGCTGGATCCGTACCGGGAAGAGCGCGGCCTTCCCGTCGTCCGACACCTCCACGGCCCCGGGCGGGGCGGCGCCCCGTACCGGCGCGGCGGCGACGGCCGCGCGGTCCGCTGCGACGGCGCGCCGGGGGGCGGGGGGGTGGGGGGGGCGGGGTCCGGGGGGGGGCTCCTTCGGGGGGGGGGCGGGGGGGTGGGGGGGGCGGGGTCCGGGGGGGGGGTC
>NZ_JBHZDA010000121.1:13084-15681 GCF_042755665.1 Streptomyces sp. NPDC059142 | reverse complement strand
CTTCCGGCTCTTGGGGCCCCTCGGTCGCCGGCGCCGCGGGGGGGGGGCGGGGGGGGCGGGGGGGCGGGGCGCGCCGCGGTGGGCGGGGGTGGGGGGGGCGCCGTCGCCGCGGCTGTGCACGACGATCGCGGTCTCCGCCTCGGGGTGGCGGGGATCGGGTTCGGTGAGCCGGGCGACGACGCTGGACTCGAAGCCGGTGGGGAGGAAGGCCGCCGAGTCGTCGCGCTGTACGTCGCCGAGGCCCGCCGCCAGCCAGGTGCAGACGACGGCGAGGGCCAGCCAGCCGGCGACGACCAGCCATTTCGTACGGCGGACGGTGCGGCCGAGGCGGGTGGTGGAAGCCAAGTGGGTCACGGCTGGGGGCTGTTGCTGGAGGATCGGCTGAGACATGCGACCAGTGGGCCACGGGCGGCGCGGGCGCGGCATCGCCGCGGCGAGTGCACCGGCGGGCCCCCGTCTCACTCTCAGGGACCACAACTCCGTTGAGACGGCGGTCCTTTCGGGTGGGGCGCGGCGGACGGCGGGCTCGTACGCTGAGGCGATGTACGAGGCCACCGAGACCCCGCCGCCGGGACCCGCCGACCGTCTCCCCGACCGTCTCCACCGTCTCCCCGGCCGCCTCCCTGCGCTCTCCTCCGGGCGCTTCCTCGACGGGGCGGTCGTCGTGGCGGCGGTCGCGCCCGCGCTGATCGACCAGTTCACCACCGACACCTCCGCCACGGCGTGGCTGGCGCTGAGCGGTTACGCCGTCGTCGCCTCGGTCGCGCTGCTGGTACGGACGCGCCGGCCGCTGAGCGGTTTCGCGGCGGTCCTCGCGGTGCTCGTCGTCCTGGAGGTGGGGTGCGCCGCCGCCGAGGTGAAGATCTCCTCGCTGGCCGTGCTCCCGCTCGCCTTCGGGCTGTACGCGATGGGGACGCACGCGCCGCCGCGCCGCTCGCTGCTGCTGCTCGGCGGCGCCGCCGCCTTCGTCCTGCTCGGGGTGGGGGTCAACCACGCCACCGCGTCGGAGCGGTGGCGCGGCGGCACCGATGTGTTCGCGGTGCTCGCCCCGCTGCCCGCCGCCTGGGGTCTGGGGCTCGCCACCCGGGGCCGGCAGGAGCTGCTGGCCGGGGCGGAGCGGCGGGCGGCGGACGCGCGCCGGGACCAGGCTGTGCGCGCGGAGCGGGCCGCCGCCGCCGAACGGGCCCGGATCGCCCGGGACATGCACGATGTGGTGGCGCACTCGCTGACGCTCCTCGTCGTCCACGCGGAGACGATGCGGGCACGCTCGGGGGAGTTGCCGCCCTGGGCGCGCGAGGGGGTGGACGCCATGGCGGCGGCCGGGCGCCGGGCCACCGGTGAGATGCGGGAGCTGCTGGGCGTCCTGCGCAACGAGACGGGCGAGGCCGCGCCCCGCTCCCCCGTCCCCCAACTCGCGGATCTGGAGGTGCTGGTGGCGGACGCGGAGCGCGCCGGGACCCCGGTACGGCTCGATGTCGCCGCCGGGTCGGCGGAGCTGCCCCGTCCCGTACAGCTCACCGGGTACCGCCTCGTCCAGGAGTGCCTGGCCAACGCGCGGCGCCACGCGCCCGGCGCCGAGGTCGGCATCCTGATCCGTACGGGGCCCGGGGCGACGCGGTTCGAGGTGGGGTGCGCGCCGCCGCCGGCCGGTCACCGGGCGGCGGCGGGGGCCGGGGTGGGGCTCGTCGGGGTGCGGGAGCGGATCGCCGCGCTGGGCGGTGGGTTCACCGCGGGGCCGACTCCCGGCGGGGGCTTCCGCGTGGTCGCCTCCGTACCCGTGACGGCCGGAGGGGGCACCGGTGCACACCACCGCTGAGCCGCCGGGGACGGCGGACGACGGGAGCGGGGCGGCGCCGCTGCGGGTGGTCGTCGCGGACGACGAGCGCGTCGTACGGGACGGGCTGCGCCTGATGCTGGAGCTCCAGCCCGGTCTGACCGTCGTGGGCAGCGCGGGGGACGGCGACCACGCGCTGCGGCTGACCGTCGCGCTCCGCCCCGATGTGCTGATGCTCGATGTGCGGATGCCGGGCCACGACGGGCTGTGGGTGCTGGCCCGGCTCGCCGAGCGGTCCCTGCTCACCACCACGAGGGTGCTGATGCTGACCACCTTCGACATGGACGAGTACGTCGACGAGGCGCTGGGCGGCGGGGCGAGCGGCTTCCTGCTGAAGAGCGCGTCGTACGAGGAGATCACGGCGGCGGTCCGCGCCACCGCCGCCGGTCAGGGCGCGCTCAGTCCGACCGTCGCGGGGCGGCTGATCCGGGACTTCGCCGCGGCGCGCCGGGCCGACCGTGCGGACCCGGCCGAGCTGGCCAGGACCGCCGCGCTCACCCCGCGCGAGCGCGATGTGCTGGCGCACATCGGGGAGGGGCTGAGCAACGCGGAGATCGCGGCGCGGCTGGTGGTCTCCGAACACACCGTCAAGAGCCATGTCAGCAGGGTGCTGGCGAAGACGGGGTGCCGGGACCGCGCGCAGGCGGCGGTCCTCGCGCGGCGTACGACCGAACGGTGAGGGCGGGCCGTCCCCGGGGACGGCCGCTCCGGGGTGGGGCCGCGCCGACGTAGACGGCCGCCCCCCGCCCGCGCGGGCGGCCGC
>NZ_JBHZDA010000121.1:0-13074 GCF_042755665.1 Streptomyces sp. NPDC059142 | reverse complement strand
CCACCACCGATAAAAACACATCAAATCCCGCCGGCCGCGTCAGTTTTTTATAACACACCGCGGGCGGCCCGCCCCGGGGCCCGGCCGCTCCGGGGAGGCCCGTCCCGTAGGAAGCGGGCCTCCCCCTACGGGACGGGCCTCCCTCTGAGGGGCGGGCTTCCCCTTACGGGGCGGGCTTCCCCCCTGAGGAGCGGGCCTCCCCCTACGGGCCTAGGTCAGTTCTCCAGCGCCGGGTAGTCGATGTACCCGTGGTCGTCGCCGCCGAAGAAGGTCGACGGGTCGGGGGTGTTGTAGGGGCCACCGGCCTTGAGCCGGGCCGGCAGGTCGGGGTTGGCGAGGAAGAGCCGCCCGAAGGTGATCAGGTCGGCCGTGCCGTCCTCGATCACCTTCAGCTCCTCGGCGCCGGTGCCGGTCTCGGTCCTGGCGGTCAGGACGAGCGTGCCCGAGTAGAGCTTGCGTACGGTCTGGGCGAACGCGCGGGTGTTCTCGATCAGGCTGAGGTAGGCGAGGCCCAGCGGCTCCAGCGCCTGGACGAGCGCGGTGTACGTCGGCTCCGGGTCGGGCTCCTCGGTGCCCAGCAGCCCGATGGCGGGCGAGATCCGGATGCCGGTGCGCGCCGCCCCGATCTCGGCCACGACGGCACGGGTGACCTCGACGGCGAAGCGGATACGGCCCTCGACGGAACCGCCCCACTCGTCGGTGCGCAGATTGGTGTTGGGGGCGAGGAACTGATGGATCAGATAGCCGTTGGCGCCGTGCAGTTCGACACCGTCGAAGCCCGCCTCGATCGCGTTGCGGGCGGCGGAGACGAAGTCGGCGACGGTCTCGCGTATCTCCTCGGAGGTCAGCTCGCGCGGGACCACGTAGTCCTTGGGACCGCCGTGCAGATAGACCTGGCCGGGCGCGGCGACGGGCGAGACGCCGACCGGCACCAGACCGTCCGGGAGCAGGTCCGGGTGGCCGATCCGGCCGCCGTGCATGAGCTGGGCGAAGATCCGGCCGCCCGCCTCGTGCACGGCGTCGGTGACCTGCCGCCAGGCCGCGATCTGCTCCTGGCTGTGCAGACCCGGGGTGTCCGGGTAGCCCTGGCCGACCACGGAGGGCTGGACGGCCTCGGTGACCAGCAGCCCGGCGGAGGCCCGCTGCCGGTAGTACTCCACCGTCGACGCGGTGGGGGAGTTCCCGGGGCCGAAGGCGCGGCTGCGGGTCATCGGGGCCATCGCGACGCGGTTGGCGAGCGGGGTGCCCGACAGGTCGATCGGGTCGAAAGCGGTGGTCATGCCATCTCCTGGGGAGTGCGGGGACCGAAGTGGGGGCAAGCCGCCGTACGGTGGGCTCCGTACCGTCGGCGAGATCATCAACCACGGCCCGCCCCCGCTCATTCCTCAGTCCAGCGGCCCGGCCGGGGCCGTCGCGGCGAGGGCGATCAGCTCGGCGGTCCCGTCGAGCGCCGCCTCGTCCTCCGTGAGCCTGCTGGTGGCGATCCGTACATGAGGCCGGGAGTACGCGACGCAGAAGCGGCTGCCCGGGGAGACCGTGACCCCGCGCGCGGCGAGGGTGACCAGCGCGGACGCCTCGTCCGCCACGGGCACCCACAGCATCAGCCCGTCCCGGTTCGCGGTGGGCACGCCCCGCCGCGCGAGCCGCCCCGCGAGCCCTTCGCGCCGCAGGGCGTAGCGGTGGGCGGCGTCCTGGACGCACCGGGCCGCCGCGTCGTCGGTGAGGAGATGGGCGAGGGCGTCCTGGAGGATCCGGCTGGTCCATCCGGTGCCGAACGTCCGCAGTACCCGGGCCCGTTCGACCAGTTCGCGGGGCCCGCCGATCACCGCGATGCGCAGATCGGGTCCGTACGCCTTGGAGTAGGAGCGCACCAGGACCGTACGGTCGGGCAGATGGGTGCCGAGGCTCGCGACGGGGGCGGCGGCGAGCGGGCCGATGCCGTCGTCCTCCACCACCATGACGTTGGGCGCGCTCCCCAGCACGTGCGCGAGCGCCGCCGCGCGCTCCTCGCCGATCGTCCAGCCGCACGGCGCCTGCGCCCGTGACTGGTGGAGGAAGAGCGCGGGCCGCCGCTCCAGCGCCTCGGCGAGGGAGCCGGGCAGCGGTCCCTCGGCGTCGCAGGCCACGGGGACGATCTGCGCGTCCAGCGACTCCAGGATGTCCAGCAGCCGCGCCGCCGTCGGGTCCTCCACGGCGACCCGGTCCCCGGGCACGATCAGCGCCTGGCAGAGCAGGTGCACCCCCTCGTAGCCACCGCCGACCGCCGTCCACGCCTCCGCCTCGAACGGCCAGGTCTCCTGTACGGCGTCGAGCAGCGCGCCGGTGATGGCCGTACGCGCGTAGTCGTTGAGCCGCGGGGTGCGCGCCCCGGCGGCCAGGGCGTCGGACAGTGCGGGCAGCAGCGCCGGGTCGGGGGCCGCGACCGCGAGGTCCAGGGTGAGATGGCTGCCGAGGTCGCCGACCCGTTCGTAACGGGCCGGGTGCGGGACGCTCGGCGGTCCGCTGACCACGCTGCCGCGCCGGCCCAGCGTGGTGATCATGCGGTGTCTGCGCAGGACCGCCCAGGCCTCCGCGACGGTGCCGGGGCTGACGCCGAGGGCGACGGCGAGGCCGCGCACGGTCGGCAGGGCGCTGCCCGGGGCGAGTTCGCCGGAGCGTATGAGGTCGGTCATGGCCGCGGCGACCCCGCGCGCGCTGGGGTCGGAGATGCGTCCGGCCAGTCTGGCCGCGCCCTGCGGTCCGGCCGCCCATGCCTTGTCCACCGTCTGGTTCTCCCGCCTCGCCGACACGCTCCGTAGATTACGGCACGGAAAAATTATGTTCGGACACAAACCAGATCTTGTTTGGCCTATCGCTGAACAATAGTGTTCCAGCCATCGCACGGCCGAATACGGCTTATCCGACGTGATGGTGCGCCGTGCGTCATCCGCACCAAAAGGCAAGGAGCGTCCCCTGTGTCCACTCCCGTGATCCATCTGGGCCTGCGCGACTGGGACCATCTCGTACCGCTGGCCTCGGGCCTGGTGGACGTGGCGGGTTTCACGGTCCGGGTCGACTCGCGGGACGTCACCCCCGACGTGCTCGCCGAGCCGGGACTCGACGGCGGCGAGACCTCGTTCAGCCGCTATGTGCAGGCGCGGGCCGCGGGGGACGACCGGCTCGTGGGGCTGCCCGCGTTCATCATGCGGGGGTTCCGCCACCGCTGCGTCCTGGTACGGGAGGACAGCCCGGTCCGTACCCTCGCCCAGCTCGCCGGGGCCCGGATCGGGCTCACCGGCTGGCCGGACTCCGGCAACACCTGGACCCGCGCCCTGCTGCGCGGGGCGGGCGTGGACCTCACCGGGATCGCGTGGCGGGTGGGGCCGCTGACCGCCGGGGAGTCCGGCAAGGACCGGCTGGGCACCAGGCCCCTCCCGGGGAACGTCTCCGTCCTGGCCGAGGGCGACTCCCTGGAGGAGGAACTGGCGGCGGGCCGGCTGGACGCGGTCCTCACGCCGTTCATGCCGGCGGAGCTCTTCACCTCCGCCAGCCGCTTCCGGCATCTCCTCGACGACCATCAGGCGGCGGAGCGCGCGTACTGGGAGACCACCGGATTCATCCCCGGGATCCATCTGGTCACGCTCAAGAAGGAGACGGTCGACGCCCATCCCACGCTGCCCGCGGCCCTGCTCGACGCGCTGGAGCGGTCCAAGCTCCGCTGGGTGGCGCGCCGCCGGCTGCTCACCGACACCACCCCGTGGCTGCTGCGCGAACTGACCGAGTCGGCGCGGCTGTTCGGCGACGACTGGATGCCGTACGGGACCGATCCCAACGCGGAGATGACCCGGGCCTTCTGCGAGGAGCTGTACGCCCAGGGGATATGGCCGGAACCGATCGACCCGCGGGTGGTCTTCCCCGATCCCGCGCTCGCCACCGCCCGCTGACCCCGCCGCCGTCCCACCCACCGAACCCCGGAGCCCCACCATGCGCATCGCCGTCGGACAGTTCGCCGCCACCCCCGACTGGAAGGACAATCTCGCCGCCTGCCAGGAACTCACCGCCGAGGCGGAGCGGGGCGGCGCGGATCTGCTGGTCCTGCCCGAGGGGGTCCTCGCCCGCTTCACCGAGGACCGCCACCGCATCCGCGAGGTCGCCCAGCCGCTGGACGGCCCGTTCGTCACCGAGCTGTGCGCGGCCACCGCGGGCGGCCGTGCCACCGTCGTCGTCGGCATCCACGAACCGTCCGACGACGGCCGCGTCTTCAACACGCTCGTCGCGGTGCGCGACGGCGAGCTGATCGCCCGCTACCGCAAGATCCACCTGTACGACGCCTTCGGCGACCAGGAGTCCGCCCATGTGCGCCCGGCGGACGAACCGCCGGTCACCGTCGATGTCGCGGGCACCAAGGTCGGCCTGATGACCTGCTACGACGTGCGCTTCCCCGAGCTGGCCCGGCTGCTCGTCGACGCCGGCGCCGAGGTGCTGGCCCTCCCCGCCGCCTGGGTGCGCGGCCCGGCCAAGGAGCGCCACTGGGAGGTCATGACCGCGGCCCGCGCCCTGGAGAACACCTGCTGGGTCGCGGCGAGCGGGGAGTGCGGCCCGCGCAACATCGGCAACAGCCTGATCGTGGACCCCCTCGGCACCGTACGGTCCCGGCTCGCCGCGGTCCGCGGTCTCGCCTGGGCCGAGGCCGACCCCGACATGACGGCGGCGGCGCGCCGCACCCTGCCCGTCCTGGCCAACCGGCGGTTCGCCGTCGACCCGACCGTCCTTCCCCTCGGAGCCCACTGATGCGTGTGACGAGATTCCCCAAGAGCGTGGCCCTGGTGGCCACCACCGCACTCTCCTGTTGTCTGGTCCTCACGGGCTGCGGCGCCAATCCGCCCCAGGCCCAGGGCGCCACCGGGACCACCGCCGGGACCACGGCCGAGGCCGCCGGGGCCCGGCTCACCGAGGACAAGGCGCTGCACGCGCTGCTGCCGGAGAAGAACCGTACGTCCGGCACGCTGGTCTCGGTCAACAACGGCTCCTTCCCGCCGTACGAGATCGCCGGCTCGGACGGTCACAGCCTCACCGGCGCCTCCGCCGACCTCGCCACCTCGCTCGAACAGCTCCTCGGCGTGAAGATCGAGCATGTCACCGCGGACGGTCTGCCCAGCGAACTGACCGGCATCAAGGCGGGCCGCTACGACCTCGCGATCGGCCCCGTCGGCGACTTCGCCGAGCGCCAGGGCTCCAACGACTTCGTCGACTGGGTCAAGGAGTTCGTCGTCTTCGCGGTGCCCAAGGGGAACCCGCTCTCCCTCAACGGCCTCGACGACACCTGCGGCCGGCGGATCGCGGTCATGGGCGGCGGCTCCGCCGAGGGCGTGATCAGGACTCAGTCCCGGACGTGCGTCAAGGACGGCAAGGCGGCCGTACAGGTCCAGTCCTACAAGGACCAGCCGGGCTCCATCCTGGCCGTGCGCTCCGGCCGGGCCGACGCGTTCTTCTCCTCGCAGGCACCGCTCACCTACTTCGTCTCCCAGGCCAAGGGCGACCTCGAACTGACCGGCACCGGCCGGTCCAACGGTTTCGGCGACCTCTACCAGGGCGCCGTCGTCGCCAAGGACTCACCGCTGCGCGACGTGCTGCTGAAGGCGATCCGGAAGCTGATCGACAACGGCACCTACGGACAGATCATGAAGAAGTGGGGCCTGTCCGCCAACCAGATCGACAAGCCCGGCGTCAACCTCGGCGGCGCCGCCTGACCACCGTGAGGAGGTGGGCCGACCATGGCCACCACTGACGCTCCCCCGCCCATGACCGGCGAGGACCCGGTGACGTCCGGTTCCGCCGGCCGGTCGGGCCCGGCGCACGTCCCGGACACCCTGGACGTCGCCGGGGCCACCCCCGTCCGCCATCCCCTGCGCTGGCTCTCGGTCCTGGTCCTCGCGGTCCTCGCCGCCCAGCTCGCGCACTTCCTGGTGACCAACGCCAACTTCGAATGGTCCACCGTCGGCAGCTACTTCGGCGCCCAGGTCATCGGCGAGGGCATCGCCACGACCGTCGAACTGACCGTGGTCGCCATGCTCATCGGCATCGTCGGCGGCGTACTCGTCGCGGTGGGCCGGATGTCGGAGAACCGGGTGCTGAGCGCCGTCTGCGGCGCCTACGTCTGGTTCTTCCGCGGCATCCCCGTCCTGGTCCAGCTCGTGTTCTGGTACAACCTGTCCGCGCTGCTGCCCAGGATCTCCTTCGGGGTGCCGTTCGGCCCCGAGTTCGTCAGCGGGCAGACCAACTCGCTCATCACCCCGCTGCTCGCCGCCATCCTCGGCCTCGGGCTCAACGAGGCCGCGTACATGGCGGAGATCGTGCGCGGCGGACTGCTCGGCGTCGACCAGGGCCAGTCGGAGGCCGCGGCGGCGCTCGGCATGGGCCGGGCGCGGATCCTGCGGCGGGTCGTGCTGCCGCAGGCGATGCGGTTCATCGTGCCGCCCACCGGCAGCCAGGTCATCAACATGATGAAGGCGACCTCGCTGGTGAGCGTGATCGCGCTGGCCGATCTGCTCTACACCGTGCAGTCCATCTACAACCGCACCTTCGAGACCATCCCGCTGCTGATCGTGGCCTGCCTCTGGTACCTGGTGATGACGTCCGTGCTGTACGTCGGCCAGTCGTTCATCGAGCGGCACTACGCGCGCGGGGCGACCCGGGACGCCCCGCAGGGGTTCTGGGACTTCGCGTTCTTCCGGCGCGGGAGCGCCGCCGGGGCGCCCCTCGCGGGGAAGCCGGACACAGGGCCCGAGCAGGAGGAGACGACACCATGACGCAGGACGGCCTGACGAAGGACGGCCCGGTCCCGGACAGCCGGGCGACGGACCGCCCGGCGGGGGTCCCGGGGCCCGTGCACGCTCCCGCGCAGACACAGACGCAGACACAGACACAGGCGTCGGGGGCGGGGGCGGCGGACCCGGCAGGCCCGCCGCTCGTCGTGGCACGCGGCGTCCACAAGCGCTTCGGCCACCTGGAGGTACTGCGCGGCATCGACCTCGACGTCCACGCGGGCGAGGTGGTGGTGCTGCTCGGCCCGTCCGGCTCCGGCAAGTCGACGTTCCTGCGCTGCGTCAACCACCTGGAGCGGATCGACTCGGGCTCCGTCCATGTCGGAGGCCGGCTGATCGGCCACCGCCGCTCCGGCGACCGCGTCCACCATCTGCGTCCCGCCGAGGTGACCCGGCAGCGCCGCGACATCGGCATGGTCTTCCAGCACTTCAACCTCTTCCCGCATCTGACGATCCTGGGGAACGTCATGGAGGCGCCGGTGGGCGTCCTGCGCGTACCGAAGGCGCGGGCGCGCGGGACCGCGCTGGAACTGCTGGAGCGGGTGGGCCTCTCCGACAAGGCCGACGCCTACCCGCGCCAGTTGTCCGGCGGCCAGCAGCAGCGGGTGGCCATCGCCCGCGCCCTGGCGATGCGGCCCGAGCTGATGCTCTTCGACGAGCCGACCAGCGCCCTCGACCCCGAACTCGTCGGCGAGGTCCTGGCCACGATGCGGGATCTGGCGCGCGACGGGCTCACCATGCTCGTGGTGACGCACGAGATCGGCTTCGCGCGGGAGGTCGCCGACCGGGTGGTCTTCATGGACGGCGGCCGGGTGCTGGAGAGCGGCACGCCCGAAGAGGTGCTCGACCACCCGGCCAACCCGCGGACCAGGGCGTTCCTCTCCCGTTTCCTCGTCTAGGCGCCCCGTGCGGCCGTGGTCGCACGGGGCTGCCCGGTTCTTTCAGCCGGGTTGCCGCCTCAGCGGAAAGCGGCGATGTTACGGGCGACCCAGTCGCCGAAGGGGCGCGGAGCGCGACCGAGGACCCGTTCCACGTCCGGGCTGATCCGCAGTTCGGCGGGGTTCGGGGCGGAGATGATGTCCAGGGTGTCGTCGGCCAGCTCCGGCGGCACGAACCGGACCATCGGGGCTCTGGCCTCCTCGCGGGTCAGCTCGTGGAACCCCACCGGCGAGCCGAGCGCGGCGGCGATCGCCTCCGACTGCTGACGGGGTGTGATCACCTCGGGCCCGGTCAGCGCGAAGATTCCGCCGGTGTGCCGGTCGTCCAGCAGGCAGGCCGCGGCGACCTCGGCGATGTCCGCCGGGTCGACGACCGGAACCCCGACATCGCCGAAGGGTGCGGCGACCGTCCCTCGCGTGCGGACGGACTCCGCCCACGCCAGGGCGTTGGAGGCGAAGCCGCCCGGTCGCAGGACGGCCCAGTCCAGGCCGGACCCCCGCACCGCGTCCTCCACCGCGCGCATCGCGATCCGCGACGGGCCGAGCGGCCTGGTCGCCACGCCCTGCGAAGACAGCAGGACGACTCGGCGGACCCCGCCGGCGACCGCCAGGTCGATCAGGTCGGCCGGCCTGGCGTCGGGGGCGTGCAGATCGCCGGAGAGCAGGAGGAACAGCGCCTCCGCCCCGTCCAGAGCGGAGATGAGCCCCTGCGGCTCGGCCAGGTCGGCCTGCACGTGCCGGACCCCGTCCGGCACCGCCGCCGCGCGCCGTGACACCGCCGTCACCTGCTCGCCCGCCTCGGCCAGGGCCCGCGTCAAAGGCAGGCCCACATTCCCGGTAGCCCCGGTCACCACGATCATGTTCAGCTCCTCGTCCGTCGTGCACTACGGCGATGGACGCTAGGAGACGGGCTTACTTTTCGTAAGGACATACCCAGAGGTAAGCTCCGGACATGAGGGATGGCGCGCAGCTCACACAGGCCGGGACGGACCATCGGTATGAGGTGTTTCACACCGACTGCCCCGCGCGCGACGTGGTCGACCATGTGACCAGCAGGTGGGGCATCTGGGTGCTGATCGCCTTGCGGAACACCGACCTTCGGTTCTACGAGCTGCGCGACAGCATCCAGGGCATCAGCGAGAAGATGCTGGCCCAGACACTGCGCGCCCTGGTCCAGGACGACCTGGTCCGGCGGACGGTCGAGCCGACGACGCCACCCCAAGTCACCTACGGGCTGACCGAGTTCGGCCAGGACGTCGGTGCGCCGCTGACGGACCTGTTCGACCGGATCACACAGCGGCTGGCAGCCGGCGGGGCGTCCCCCACGGAAGGCTGAGCGCGACAGGCCGGGCGGAGCGCGGCCGTACCAGGGCACACGAGCCCAGCAAGATCCGAACGAGAGCGCCTAGGGTCTTTCGTTTGGATCTGGCTGGGTCAGGGAGCGGGGTCCGGTGCCGTGGATCGCAAGGCGGAGGAGGGAGGCGACGCGGAGCGTCGTGGACCGACGACAACGCCGCGAGGCGCGGCACCAGGGCACACGAGCCCAGCAAGATCCAAACGAGAGGCCCTAGCCGGCTTCGGCCAGCACATCCAGCGCCCGGTCCACGTCCGCGGCGGTGTTGTAGAGGTGGAAGGCGGCCCGCAGCGTCCCGGCGCGGGCCGCGACCGCCACCCGGGCCCGCCGGAGACGGGGGTGGCGGTGCTCCAGCCCCGGCACACAGACGACGGCGGAGTCCCCGGCGGCCACGGGTTCGTGGCCGAGGGAGGCCAGCCCCTTGCGGAAGCGGGCGGCGAGGGCGGTCGCGTGGGTGTGGATCCGGCCGATACCGACCTCCTCCAGGAGGGCGAGGGAGCGCTCGGCCCCGTAGTACGAGAGGAACGACACCGATTCGTCGAAGCGGCGCGCCGAGTGGGCCAACTCCCCCACGGGACCGTAGATACTGCCCCAGCGGTCCTCGCCGGCGCCCCAGCTCGCGTTGATCGGCACCAGCGACTCCTGCGCCTCCTCGCTCACGGTGAGGAAGGACGTGCCGCGCGGACAGCAGAGGAACTTGTAGCCGGCGGTGACCGTGTAGTCGTACTCCCCCGCCTCCAGCGGCAGCCAGCCGGCCGACTGGCTGGTGTCCAGCAGCGTACGGGCGCCGTGCGCCGCCGCGGCCGACCGTACCGCCGCGAGATCGGCGAGCCGGCCGTTGGCCGACTGGACGGCGGAGAAGGCCACGAGCGCGGTCTCCGGCCGTACCTCCTCGGCCAGCCGCTCCAGCGGGACATACCGCGGCCTGAGGTCGCCGCGGACCGCGAAGGGGGTCGGCAGCGAGCTGAACTCCCCCTTGGGCAGCAGGACTTCGGCGCCAGGACGGAGCGAGGCCGCGATCAGCCCGGTGTGGACGGAGACCGCGCCGCCGACCGCGACCCGCTCGGCCGGCACCCCGGCGAGCCGTGCGAAGGAGGCACGGGCCGCGTCCACGGCCTCGAAGCTCCCCGGCCCGTCACCGCCCCGCCCCGTTCCGTTGGCCTCGGCCAGCGCCCGGACGGCGGCGACGGCACGGCGGGGCAGCAGCCCGCAGGTGGAGGTGTTCAGATACGTCGTGTCCGACGCGAACTCGGCACTCACCGGAGTCTCCATGGGCTCCACCCTGCAAGGTCGCCGTCCCGCGGTCAATCACGCGTTGCTGAAGGGTGGGGTTCAGCGTCGCTCACGCATCGGCCCCGGCCTGCGTACGGCTGTCCCACGCCTGCTCCAGCGCCTGTGTGAACAGCTCGGCCGGCTGGCCCCCGGAGACGCCGTACCGCCGGTCGAGCACGAAGAACGGCACGCCGTTGGCGCCCAGTTCCGCGGCCTCGCGCTGGTCCTCCCGTACGTCGGTGGCGTACGCCTCGGGATCGGCGAGCACCGCGCGCACCTCGGCCTCCCCGAGCCCCGCCTCGACCGCGAGCCCCACCAGGGTGTCCTCGTCGAAGACGGAGCGCTCCTCGGCGAAGTTGGCCCGGTAGACGAGGTCGAGCAGGGCGTCCTGGCGGCCCCGGGCCTTGGCCAGGTGGAGCACCCGGTGGATGTCGAAGGTGCTGCCGTAGTCACGGCCCTCGACGCGGTAACCGAGCCCTTCGGAGCGGGCGTTGGAGGCGACGTTCTCCTCCATCGCGCGGGCCTCCTCGCGGGTGCGCCCGGTCTTGGCCGCGAGCATGTCGATCACGGTCCCGGTCTCCCCCTTGGCCAGCCGGGGATCCAGCTCGAAGGACCGGTGGACGACCTCGACCTCGTCCCGGTGCGCGAAACCGGCCAGCCCCTTCTCGAAGCGGGCCTTGCCGATGTAGCACCACGGACAGGCGATGTCGCTCCATATCTCCACGCGCATGTGTCTGATTCCCTCCGGGATCGCGTTCGCCGCGATCGCGCCCCGGTCCGGGGACGGCGACCGCGCTCTGCCGGTACGGAGGCACCCTCCGCCCCCTGGGCAACGTCACCCGTCGGTGTCTCATTCCCGCGCGGCCACCCCCTCACGGCCGTTCCCTCACGGCCGTCCCTCACAGCATGTGGTGGGGGACCTGGTGGAGGTAGAAGGCGCCGCAGCCGTGGCAGAGGGGCTGTCCGGCGGGGGTGCCCCACAGGTCGGCGGACTGGATGGTGGCGTCCGGGTCGAGGTCGCGACCGCAGAGGGCGGTCGTCTCGCCGCCGCGTGTCATGTGCCAGACGAAGAAACGGGGTTCGGGGTCATGGGGCGAGGCGCCCTCCTCGTACTCCGCGCGCATTTCGTAGTCCATGGTGTATCTCCTGACCTGCGCCATGACCGGGGAACCGAGCCGGGACGGAAATGCCCCGTCCGGCGCAGCGGGCCGGACGGGGCGGTTCCACGGCGCCGGGACCGGCGGCGCGGAAGGCGTCAGGAGAAGACGACGGAGCGCAGCTTGAGCCGCGCCGACGCGGAGCCGCCGGGGCGGAGCGTGTAGTGCTCGCCGTCGCAGTCCGGGCCGGTGAAGACCGTGGCGCTGGAGCCGGTGCGGTTGCGCGGCGAGTGGGCGGGCGGCACGTACTCGCCGGCCGCCTCGGGAATCGTGATGCACTCCCGGCTCCCGGGGTTCACCAGCACGCCGAGGCGGGGCTCCCCCGCGATGTCCGTGTAGACGTAGCTGAAGGTGCCCTCGGCGGCCGAGGCCGGCCCCGGGAGGGCGACGAGCAGGGCGACGGCGCCGAGGGCGGCGGCCAGAGTGGTGCGCAGACGCATGCGGGGGAACTCCTTTGTCGTACGGGGCCTTGAGGCTGCACGACGCTGCCCGGGGGTGCGGGCGGGTCAGCGCGGCATCACCCGAAAGCGCGCGGGGAAACGTTCCTTCCTCACCCGTACGGCGCAGTGGCCCCGGGGACGCGCGGTGACGGGTCACCGGCCGCCGGAGACCCGCAGAACCGTCCCCGTGGTGTACGAGGCGTCCGGCGAGAGCAGCCAGGCGACCGCGGCGGCGATCTCCGCCGGGGCGCCCGGCCGGCGCAGCGGGATCCCGGGGGCCGCCCGCCGCGCGCGGTCGGGGTCGCCCATGGTGGCGTGCATGTCGGTCTCGACGAGTCCGGGCGCCACCGCGTTGACCCGGACGCCGTCCGGGCCCAGCTCCTTGGCGAGGCCCACGGTCAGGGCGTCGACGGCGGCCTTCGAGGCGGCGTAGTGCACGTAGTCGCCGGGCCCGCCGAGCGTGGCCGCCGCCGAGGAGACATTGACGATCGCGCCGGAGCCCCGGGCGGTCATCTCCCGGGCGGCCCGGCGGCAGCAGAGCAGCACACCCAGGAGGTTGACGTCCAGGACCCGGCGCAGGTCCTCGGTGCGGGCGTCGGCGAGCCGCCCCAGCGGGCCGGTCACGCCCGCGTTGTTGACCAGGCCGGTCACCGGCCCGAGCGCCGCCGCGGCCGTGTCGAAGAGCCGCTCCACGTCGGACTCCTCGGCGGTGTCCGCCCGTACGGTCGCACAGCGCGCGCCCGCGGCGCGTACGGCGGCGGCGGTCTCCTCGGCCGCCTCCGGGTGGCTGACGTAGGCGAGGGCCAGATCGTGGCCGTCGGCCGCGAGCCGGAGGCAGGTCGCGGCGCCGATTCCGCGGCTGCCGCCCGTGACGACGGTGACCGGACGTGCCATGTGATGCCTCCAGGAGCTGCGGTGGGCCGGGGCCCCGGCCGGCGGTCCCGCCCTTCCCCGCCGGCCCGGCTCCGTCGATCTTCCTCCATGGATCTTCGCGTCGGGGAGTCCACGCGTCACGGAGGAACACGGGGAAGGCGGGGAACCGGAGGAACACGGAGGGAACGCGGGGAAGCGCCGGGGAACGCGACCGCCCCACCGCGCGGGGTGCGCGGT
>NZ_JBHZDA010000120.1:2444-19696 GCF_042755665.1 Streptomyces sp. NPDC059142 | reverse complement strand
GTCGCGCGGTGGCCGCCCGTCGACCGGTCAGCGGACCGGCCCTTGGCTCGTCGTGTGGATGCGAGGTGTCAGCGTTCCTCTTCACCACCGCCGGCCGGGACGGCCGTCAGTCGGTCGGTCTCATCCTGTATTTCCGCGGCGATCTTCTTGAGTTCCGGCTCGAACTTGCGCCCGTGGTGGGCGCAGAAGAGCAGTTCACCACCGCTCGACAGGAGAACGCGCAGATAGGCCTGGGCGCCGCACCGGTCGCAGCGGTCAGCCGCCGTCAGGGGGCTCGCGGGGGTCAGAACAGTAGTCACGTCGCCTCTTCTCTAGCTCGACGAGCTGTCGTACCAGGGTCAACATCCAACCAGGCCGAAAACGTTCCCGCTCGCGGCTTTTCCTCGAAACTTTCTTCCGTCGTGGCTGGCTGCTGGCGGTTGGCGGCGAATGAGCCGTATTGCATAGCTGGGCTTCGCACTACGGGTTTCGCGTTGCTTGCAGATCGTGGTCAGGGGGTGGGTCCTGCGCCGGCCGGCTTGCCGGTTGTTGATGAGGACGTGCCCGGAGCCTAAATGGTTCATGCCTGGAAGGGAACGTGATGTGTGCTTCACTCCCCCGAGGGATCGAACACGTATGCGACCTTGGACTAGCATAAGAATTCGCGAGGGTGGCGTGACAACGGCTCTACCAGGCCTCTGTACCCTCTGACCGGTGACAGACGCCGGGCCTTTACCCCACGGGGCCACATCTCAAATTCAGCGAGGAGCGAACCCGCGTGACCGCCGATACGTCCGTGCCGTCCACAGCGCTGCTGACAGCAGACCGTGACGGTTCCAACTACACCGCGCGGCACCTGCTCGTCCTTGAAGGACTCGAAGCGGTCCGCAAGCGCCCCGGAATGTACATCGGGTCGACCGACAGCCGCGGCCTCATGCACTGCCTCTGGGAGATCATCGACAACTCCGTCGACGAGGCCCTCGGGGGGTACTGCGACCGCATCGACGTGATCCTCCACGAGGACGGCTCGGTCGAGGTCAAGGACAACGGCCGGGGCATCCCCGTCGACGTCGAGCCCAAGACGGGGCTCTCCGGCATCGAGGTCGTGATGACCAAGCTGCACGCGGGCGGAAAGTTCGGCGGCGGCTCGTACGCCGCCTCGGGCGGGCTGCACGGCGTGGGCGCCTCCGTCGTCAACGCGCTCTCCGCCCGTCTCGACGTCGAGGTGGACCGCAACAGCTCCACCCACGCGATCAGCTTCCGGCGCGGTGTCCCCGGAATGTTCACCGAGCAGGGCCCCGACAGCCCCTTCGACCCCGCGAACGGGCTGCGCAAGGCGAAGCGGGTGCCCAAGACCCGTACCGGCACCCGTGTGCGCTACTGGGCCGACCGGCAGATCTTCCTCAAGGACGCCAAGCTCTCCCTGGAGACGCTGCACCAGCGCGCCCGCCAGACCGCCTTCCTGGTCCCCGGGCTGACCATCGTCGTCCGCGACGAGCGCGGCATCGACGAGGGCGCGAACGGCCCCGTCGAGGACACCTTCCGCTTCGACGGCGGCATCAGCGAGTTCTGCGAGTACCTCGCGCAGGACAAGGCCGTCTGCGACGTGCTGCGCCTCACCGGCCAGGGCACCTTCAAGGAGACCGTGCCGGTCCTGGACGACCGCGGCCACATGACCCCCACCGAGGTCACCCGCGAGCTGGGCGTCGACGTCGCCCTGCGCTGGGGCACCGGGTACGACACCACGGTCAGGTCGTTCGTCAACATCATCGCCACCCCCAAGGGCGGCACCCATGTGAGCGGCTTCGAGCGCTCGCTGACCAAGACGGTCAACGAGGTGCTGCGCTCCGCCAAGATGCTGCGCGTCGCCGAGGACGACATCGTCAAGGACGACGCCCTGGAAGGCCTCACCGCCGTGGTCACGGTGCGGCTCGCCGAGCCGCAGTTCGAGGGCCAGACCAAGGAGGTCCTGGGCACCTCCGCGGCCAACCGGATCGTCTCCAACGTCATCGCCAAGGAGCTCAAGGAGTTCCTGACCTCGACGAAGCGTGACGCGAAGGCGCAGGCCCGCGCCGTACTGGAGAAGGCGGTCGCCGCCGCCCGTACCCGGATCGCGGCCCGCCAGCACAAGGACGCGCAGCGCAGGAAGACGGCGCTGGAGTCCTCCTCGCTGCCGGCCAAGCTCGCCGACTGCCGCAGCGACGACGTGGACCGCAGCGAGCTGTTCATCGTGGAGGGGGACTCCGCGCTCGGTACGGCGAAGCTCGCCAGGAACAGCGAGTTCCAGGCGCTGCTGCCGATCCGCGGCAAGATCCTCAATGTCCAGAAGGCCTCGGTCACGGACATGCTCAAGAACGCCGAGTGCGGGGCGATCATCCAGGTCATAGGGGCGGGCTCGGGCCGCACCTTCGACATCGACGCCGCCCGCTACGGCAAGATCGTGCTCCTCGTCGACGCCGATGTGGACGGCGCCCATATCCGCATCCTGCTGCTCACCCTCTTCCAGCGGTACATGCGGCCGATGGTGGAGGCGGGCCGCGTCTACGCCGCCGTACCGCCGCTGCACCGGATCGAGCTGGTCCAGCCCAAGAAGGGCCAGGACAAGTACGTCTACACGTACTCGGACAACGAGCTGCGCCAGACGCTGCTGGAGTACCAGCGCAAGAACATCCGGTTCAAGGACTCCATCCAGCGCTACAAGGGCCTCGGGGAGATGGACGCCGACCAGCTCGCGGAGACGACGATGGATCCGCGCCACCGCACCCTGCGGCGCATCAACATCGGCGACCTGGAGTCGTCCGAGCAGATCTTCGACCTGCTGATGGGCAACGAGGTCGCGCCGCGCAAGGAGTTCATCACCAGCTCCGCGGCGACCCTGGACCGCTCGCGCATCGACGCCTGACCGCCCCCGCTCCCCGCGGTTCCCGCGACACGGCCTCCACCCACGGGTGGAGGCCGTTCCTCCACCCGTGATCAACCCCCGAGCCGATGCTGTGACCTGGGCTTTCTCCGTAATGTCGAGGGCGTTGAACTTCTTCGTCCCCGGAGGTCCCCGATGTCGTCGCTGATCAATGTGGTGCTGATCGCAGCCGTGGTCGCCCTGGTGGTGGTGCGCCAGGCCAGGCCCCGGCGGGTCGCCACCGGAGGGCGCGGCATGTTCGTGGCCCCCGCCGTGCTGGTCCTCTTCTCCCTGCGCCAGCCGGGACTGCTGGACGCGGACGACCGGGCGCTGTCCCTGGTGCTGCTCGCCGCCGAGCTGGTGGTGGGCGTGGCGATGGGCGTCGGCTGGGCCAGGACGAGCCGGCTCTGGGCCGACGAGAACGGCACCGTCTGGTCGAAGGGCACCCGGGCCACCCTTGTCGTCTGGGTCGCCGGGATCGCCGTACGCCTGGGGCTGATGGGCGTCGGCGCCCTGCTGGGGGTCCATCAGGGCAGCGGCGCGCTGATGCTCGCGCTCGCCTCGTCCGTGCTGGTCCGCGGGGTCCTCCTCGCCCGGCGTGCCCCCACCGCCGCCGTACCCGGCGGGCCGGGGGAGGGGCCGGTGTCCGGCCAGGACGCCGCCCCCGAGGGCGGCGGGTCGTACGGCGGGAGCGCGTCGTACGGTGGCGGCGGGGCCCCCGCGCCGTGGAAGGACCGCGTGTGACGACCGACGCCTGGACGAAATGGCCCTCACGGGAGGCGCTCACCCGTGAGGGCGTGACCGACGCCCGCCGGTGGCTGGCGCGTGCGGTACGCGTCGTCGTGCTGGCCGCGCTCCTGTGGTCCACCTTCAGCCAGCACCGGGTCGGCGGCTGGGGCGCGGTCGCCGCCGTCGCCGTGCTCGGCGTCGTCGCCCTCTGCGGCTGGGCCTTCTTCCGCACCACCCTGCGCCACGCCCTGTGGCCGTCCCTCGGACTGCTGGTGGTGCTGATGGGCGGGGCGCTGACCGCGCAGCGCGCCGGATACGTCGTCGCGGCCACCGTCTTCTGGTGCGTCTGCGCGATCACCGGCATCCAACGGCTGCCGCTCGCCGCCGCCCTGCCCACCACGATCGCCACACTCGCCGGATACGCGGTCGTCCAGCACGGCACCTGGCTGAACGTCGTGCTCACCACCATCGGCGTGGTGCTCGGCGGCTATGCCCTGCGGCTCGACGCGGAGGCCCGCGGCACCGCGCAGCGGCTGCTCGCGCAGGAGCGCGCCGCCCGCGTCGCCGAGACCGAGTCCGCCGCCCTCGCGGAGCGGGCCAGGATCGCCCGCGACATCCACGACGTGCTCGCCCACAGTCTCTCCGCGCAGCTCGTGCACCTGGAGGCGGCGCGGTTGCGGATCGAGAAGGAGCCGCCGGGGCCGTTCCGCGACCAGATCCTGGAACGGGTCGTCGCCGCCCGCTCCATGGCGCGCGAGGGGCTGGCCGAGACCCGGCAGGCGCTCTCCGCGCTCCGCGGCGACATGGCGCCGCTCGGGGAGTACCTGCGCGAGCTGGCCGCGCTGGACGGCGCCGAGGTCGAGGTGGCGGGGGAGCCGAGGCCGCTGCGCGCCGAGGCGTCCCAGACGGTGCGCCGCGTCGTCCAGGAGGCGCTGACCAACGTACGCAAGCATGCGCCCGGCGCGCGGGTGCGGATCCTGCTGACGTACGGGGCGGACGACGTGACCCTGGACGTACGGAACTCCGGTGGCCGGGAGCGCGGGACGGGCCCGAGCGGGCTGACGGCGACCGGCTCCGGGTACGGTCTGCTGGGGATGCGGGAGCGCGCCGAACTGCTCGGCGGCACCCTGGAGGCCGGTCCCGGCGACGGGTCGAGGTCCGGCCGGTCCGAGGAGAAAGGCTTCAGCGTGCGTCTGCGAGTGCCCGCATGACGGCCCGGGTGATCGTGGCCGACGACCAGTCCGTGGTGCGCGAGGGCATCGTGATGCTGCTCGGGCTGCTGCCGGACATCGAGGTCGTCGGCGCCGCCCGCGACGGCGAGGAGGCCGTGGCCCTGGTCGCCGAACTCGCCCCCGACGTGGTCCTGATGGATCTGCGGATGCCGCGCTGCGACGGGGTGGAGGCCACCCGGCGGATCCGTACCGGGCATCCGGGAACCCAGGTCGTCGTGCTCACGACGTACGCGGACGACGACTCGCTGTTCGCCGCG
This sequence comes from Streptomyces sp. NPDC059142, assembly GCF_042755665.1. NCBI lineage: Bacteria > Bacillati > Actinomycetota > Actinomycetes > Kitasatosporales > Streptomycetaceae > Streptomyces > Streptomyces sp. NPDC059142. Next base: position 14,600 of record NZ_JBHZDA010000120.1, on the reverse strand, counting down.
CTCCAGGCCGGTGCCCGCGGCTACCTCACCAAGGACGCGGGGGGCGAGGAGATCGTCCGGGCCGTCGCCGATGTGCTGTCCGGCCAGGCGGGGCTGGCCCCCGCCGTGCAGCGCAGGCTGCTGGAGCACGTCACGGCGCCGCCCGCCGCGCCCGTCCCCGTCGAGCTGCCCGACGGGGTGACCGCGCGGGAGGCCGAGGTGCTCACCCTGGTCGCCGAGGGCCTCTCCAACAAGGAGATCGCCGCGCGCCTGCACATCGGGACGGCCACGGTGAAGACCCATATCAACAACCTCTTCGCCAAGACCGGCGTACGCGACCGCGCCCAGGCGGTGCGCTATGCCTATCAGCGCGGATTCATCCCGCCACCCGGGACGAACATCACCTGATGGGGTGAAGTCGGGGGAGAGACCGGCAGCCCGTCCCCACGGGCCGACCATCCTTGCTACGCGCGCCGAAACGGTTCGCTGACAAGGAGAGTTGACCGGTGGAGAAGCAGGAAGGGCGTGACGCCGCAGCGGTGCGGCTCGACGACCCGTGGTACGACGCGCTGGCCTCGGACTGGGGCGATCCGGACGGTACGGGGGCGGCCGCCCCCGGGGCCTGGCCCCGCCCCGGCCGGGCGGACGACACGGCGCGAGGGGGTCCGGCCGCCGCCGGTATCTACCGGGAGATCCAGCGTGGCGCCGCCTTCCAGGAAGTGCGCTCCCGGTACCGGAGGTTCGTCGTCCCGGCCTCGCTCGCCTTCTTCGTCTGGTACGTCGCGTACGTCGTCGCGGCGACCGCGGCGCCGGGGCTGATGGCCCGGCCGGTGGTGGGCGCGGTGAACGTGGCGATGGCCGCCGGGCTCGGACAGTTCCTCTCCACCTTCCTGCTGACCTGGGCGTACGCGCGCCATGCCCGGCTGCACCGGGACCGTGCGGCGCTCGAACTGCGCTGGGCGGTCTTCGACCAGGAGCGCGCGGGGAAGGCCGGGACCGGTGGGACCGGTGGGACCGGTGGGACCAGCGGGACCGGCGGCGTGTTCGAGGCGTCCGGTGCGTCCGGTGCGTCCCGGAAGAGCGAGCGGGGCGTGCGATGAGCGGCGACCACCAGACCCTGGCCCTCCTGCTGTTCAGCGCGTTCGTCGCGGTCACGCTCGCCATCACCACCTGGGTGAGCCGCCACCGCCACGGCACCGCCGAGGAGTTCTACGCCGGCGGGCGGCTCTTCTCGCCCATGGAGAACGGCTTCGCCATAGCCGGCGACTACATGTCCGCCGCCTCCTTCCTCGGCATCTCGGGCCTCATCGCCCTCTTCGGCTACGACGGCATGCTCTACTCGGTCGGTTTCCTCGTCGCCTGGCTCGTCGTCCTCTTCCTGGTCGCGGAACTCGTCCGTAACTGCGGCCGGTTCACCCTCGCCGACGTCGTCGCCTCCCGGATGGCGGAACGGCCCGTCCGGATCGCCGCGGGCACCTCCTCCGTCACCGTCTCCGTGCTCTACCTCGTGGCGCAGATGGTCGGCGCGGGGAGCCTGGTCGCGCTGCTCCTCGGCGGGACGGGCGGTGCCGCGCGCACCTGGACCGTGATCGGGGTCGGCGCCCTCATGGTCGTCTACGTCTCGCTCGGCGGGATGCGCGCGACGACCTGGATCCAGATCGTCAAGGCGGTCCTGCTGCTGGCCGGCGCCCTCGCGCTGACCGTACTCGTCCTGGTCCGCTTCCACGGCGACGTCAACGCGCTGCTGAACACCGCCGCCGCCCACAGCGGGCACGGCGGCGGCTTCCTCGTCCCCGGGCTGAAGTACGGCGGTGACTGGACCGCGCGCCTCGACTTCATCAGCCTGGGGCTCGCCCTCGTCCTCGGCACGGCCGGACTGCCGCACATCCTGTCCCGCTTCTACACCGTGCCGACCGCGCGCGCCGCCCGCCGTTCGGTCGTCTGGTCCATCGGCCTCATCGGCGGCTTCTACCTGATGACGATCGTGCTCGGGTTCGGCGCGGCGGCTCTCGTCGGCTCGGACGCCGTCCGCGCCTCCCACGCGGCGGGGAACACCGCGGTGCCGCTGCTCGCGCTCGAACTCGGCGGCGGCGCCGGTTCGACCGGGGGAACGATTCTCTTCGCCGTGGTCGCCGCCATCGCCTTCGCCACCATCCTCGCCGTCGTCGCGGGCGTCACGCTCGCCTCCTCGGCCTCCGTCGCCCACGACCTGTACGCCTCGCTGCGGCGCCGCCGCCCGGGGACCGCCCCGCGCGGCGAGGTCGCGGTGGCCCGGGTCGCCGCGGCGGGCATCGGCGCCGTCGCCATCGGGCTCAGCCTCCTCGCCCAGGAGCTGAACGTCGCCTTCCTGGTGGGGCTCGCCTTCGCCGTCGCCGCGTCCGCGAATCTGCCGGTGCTGCTCTACTCGCTGTTCTGGCGGAACTTCACCACGCGCGGCGCCGTCTGGTCCGTCTACGGCGGGCTGATCCCGGCGCTCCTGCTGGTGGCGCTCTCCCCGGTGGTGTCGGGGAGCCCGACGGCCGTCCTCCCGGGGGTCGACTTCCATGTCTTCCCGCTGGAGAACCCGGGGCTGGTCTCGATCCCGCTGGGCTTCCTCGCCGGGTGGATCGGTACGGTCACCTCCGGCGAGCCGCCGGACGCGGCCCGCCACGCGGAGACAGAGGTCAGGTCGCTGACCGGCGCGGGAGCGGTCTGACGGAGCCGGCCGCGCGGCGGGCGTCCCCGTACGTCAGACGCTCGCCGCCCACGCGTAGCGGTGCTCCGGGCGCCCCGTCTCGCCGTACCGCAGCGTCAGCCGTACCCGCCCCGACCGCTCCAGCAGCTTCAGATAGCGCTGCGCGGTCTGCCGGCTCATCCCCGCGTGCTCCGCGATCTCCTGCGCCGAGAGCGGGCCCTCGGCCTTCATGAGCACCTGGCGGATCAGCTCGGCGGTGGTGGGGGAGTGGCCCTTGGGGAGCGCGGGGGCGGTCGCCGCGGAGAGCGCCCCGAACATCCGGTCCACCTCCGACTGCTCCGCCTCACCGCCGCTCTCCACGGTGCGGCGGAGCGTCGCGTACGCCTCCAGCTTGGCCCGCAGTCCGGCGAAATTGAACGGTTTGACCAGGTACTGGAGCGCGCCGTGGCGCATCGCCGACTGGACGGTGGCCACGTCGCGCGCGGCCGTCACCATGATCACATCGGTCTGGTGGCCGAGCCGCCGCAGCTCACGGACGACCGCCAGCCCGTTCTCGTCCGGCAGGTAGTGGTCGAGCAGGATCAGATCGACGGAGTGCTCGGAGATACGTTCCAGCGCCTCGGCGGCCGAGTGCGCCTGCGCGACGACGCGGAAGCCCGCCACCTTCGCCACATAGGCCGTGTTGATGCGCGCGACGCGGACGTCGTCGTCCACGACCAGGACATCCAGTACGCCGCTCATCGTCTCTCCCCTGCCGTCGCCTGCTCCTGTGACGTACCGGCCGGGGAATCGGGTCCCGGCGGCCCGCCGGGACGCTCGGGCCCCTCGGATCCCCCGGACCCCTCCGGCCCCGGGGGACGCCCCTCTCCGGCAGGCCCCTCCTGCCCCGCCTCGGTCAGCGCCTCCGGGAGGACGACCGTGAACCGGGCGCCGCCGTCCTGCGCCGTCTCCACCCGCGCGCTGCCGCCCTGCCGCTCCGCGAGCCGGCGGACCAGGGCGAGGCCGAGCCCGCGCCTGCCGTGGGCCGGCGGACGCTTGGTCGACCAGCCCTCGGTGAAGACCAGCTCGCGCCGGTCCTCGGGAACCCCGGGGCCGCTGTCGCTGACGACCGCCACGACGGTACGGCCCTCCGCGCGCAGCTCGACCTCGATACGCGGCTCCGCGGAGCCGACCGCCGCGTCCAGCGCGTTGTCGACGAGGTTGCCCACGATCGTGACCAGCCCCTGCGGGTCGACCAGCCGGTCGGGCAGCAGGGTGGCGGGCGCCAGCCGCAGCGACACACCGCGCTCGGCGGCGACCGTCGCCTTGCCGACCAGCAGCGCCGCCGGGAGCGGATCATGGATCCGCTCGGTGATCTGCTCGGCGGTGGCCCGGTGCACCCCGACCACCTCGGTGACGAACTCCACCGCCTCCTCGTGCAGCTCCAGCTCCAGCAGCCCCAGCAGGGTGTGCATCCGGTTCGCGTGCTCGTGGTCCTGGGCGCGCAGGGCGTCGATCAGGCCGCGGGTGGCGTCCAGCTCCCGGCCCAGCCGCTCCAGCTCGGTGCGGTCGCGCAGGGTGACGACGGCGCCCCCGTCGTCGGTGGGCATCCGGTTGGCGACCAGGACGCGGCTGCCCCGTACCGTCAGCAGGTCCTCGCCCCGTACCCGTCCGGTGAGCACCTCGGTGGTCCGTCCCTCGCCCAGCACCTCGCCGAGCGGGCGACCCGTCGCGTCGGGACCGACCTCCAGCAGCCGCTGCGCCTCGTCGTTCATCAGCCGGATCCGGCCGGAACCGTCCAGCGCGACGACGCCCTCGCGCAGGCTGTGCAGCATCGCCTCGCGTTCGGTGAGCAGGGCCGAGATGTCGGAGAACGCCAGGTCGTGGGTCCGGCGCTGAAGGCGCCGGGAGATCAGATACGCGGCGAGCGCCCCGGCGGCCAGGGCGCCGCCCGCGTACGCGAGGAGCCCGGGGATCGCGGCGAGGAGCCGGTCGCGGACGCTGTCGTACGCGATCCCGACCGAGACGGCGCCGACGATCGTGCCATGGCGGTCGCGCAGCGCCACCTTGCCCCGGGCGGAGCGGCCGAGGGTGCCGCTGTCCAGCTCCATGACGTCCTTGCCCGCCAGGGCGTCGCTGGGGTCGGTGGAGACGACGTGGCCGATCTCGTCCAGGTCGGTGTGCGACCAGCGCACCCCCCGCTTGTCCATGATCACCACGTACTCGGCGCCGGTGGCCCGCCTGATCCGCTCGGCCTCGGCCTGAACGGGGCCGTCCGCCGAAGGCCGGGTGGCCAGCAGATCCTCGGCGACCGGTACGGAGGCGGTGGTCTCGGCGATCGCGAGCGCGCGCCGCATCGCCTGGTCGTCCAGCTCGGCGCTGAAGGGGGCCAGGAAGAGACCGGTGGCCAGCACGGTGACGCCCGCGGCGATGGCGAGCTGCATCAGCAGCACCTGGGAGAAGACCCGGCGTGGCCAGCCGAATCGCCGTCGTCCGCCCGTGGTGCTCGGTCCGGCACTCATGTACACGAACGGTAAGGGGCGCGGCGCGCTTTCCGAAATTTCGGCGGAATCGGGACGCGGTGGCCGGGCGGTCGCCCCGGCGTACCGGGTGTTCATCCGGCCGGGCTGCGCGCCCATATCCTGGAGCGGGCGGCGGACTTCATGATCATCCGCCCGGTGGCCCGCCGCCGGTGCGCGGGACCGGACGACGCGGCACGGAGGCGCCAGGCGTGAGCAGGAAGCAGATCCCGGTGGTGGTTCTCACGGGCTTTCTGGGATCGGGGAAGACGACCCTGCTCAACCATCTGCTGCGGCGTCGCGCCGGCAACAGGATCGCGGTGGTCGTCAACGACTTCGGGGCCATCGAGATCGACGCCATGACGGTCGCGGGTCAGGTCGGCTCGACCGTCTCGCTCGGCAACGGCTGTCTGTGCTGCGCCGTCGACGCGAGCGAACTCGACGGCTATCTGGAGCGGCTGACCCGCCCGTCCGCGCGGATCGACCTGATCGTCATCGAGGCCAGCGGCCTGGCCGAGCCGCAGGAACTCGTCCGGATGATCCTCGCCGGGGACAACCCGTACACGGTGTACGGAGGGCTGGTCGAGGTGGTGGACGCCGCCGAGTTCGACGCGACGCGCCGACGCCATCCGGAGATCGACCGCCATCTCGCGCTCGCGGATCTCGTGGTCCTGAACAAGACGGACCGGGTGGCGGAGGCGGACCGCGCGCGGATCCTCGACGCCGTGGAGAGGCTGGGCCCGGGGACGCCGGTGGTCTCCGCGACGTACGGACGGATCGACCCCGAGCTGCTCTTCGACCCCGCGGTGCGGCCCGCCGAGGAGGAGAAGGTACGCCAGCTCTCCTTCGAGGACCTGCACGAGGACGCGGACCACACCGGCCATGACCCGGGCCACGGCGCCGGGCACGAGGGGCATCTGCACACGGCGTACGAGAGCGTGTCGTTCACCGCGTCCGCGCCGATGCGCCCGCGGCGGCTGATGGCGTTCCTGGACTCCCGGCCCCCGGGGCTGTACCGGATCAAGGGCTTCGTGGACTTCGGTACGGGCGATCCCGGCCACCGGTACGGGGTGCACGCGGTCGGCCGCTTCCTGCGCTTCCGGCCGGAGCCCTGGGCCCGGGGTACGGAGCGGCTCACCCAGCTCGTCCTGATCGGCTCGGGCATCGATCCGGACGCGCTGCTGAAAGAGCTGGAGGCGTGCCAGGAGACCGGGGCGGAGGCCGCGGGGGCCGGGGTCGACCAGCGCGACATGTGGGGCGTTCTGCGCTACGTACCGGACCCGGCGGAGGCCGAAGACCCGGCGGAGACCGAAGACCTCGCGGAGCCCGGGGGCCCGTCCGGGCCCTGGGACCCCTCGGCCCCGGAGGAGTCCCCGGGGCCCGGGGACCTCGCCCGGTCCTGAAACCCCTCGGGGGCCGGGTCCGGGGACCCGGCCCCCGAGGGCGCCGTCGAGCGGATCAGGCCGCGGTCAGTGCGCGGGCCCCGCCAGGACGTGGACCGCCGCCGCGAACGGCGTGCCGGAACCGTCCCTGCGCGGGTCGGGCGCGGGCAGCTCGACCGGTGTGCCGTTCTGCTGCGCCGCGCGCGCCGGGCTCGCCCCCGCCCAGGCCAGGGCCAGCATGTCCTCGCCCTTCAGGAACCGGTGGCAGCGCACCCCGCCCGTCGCCCTGCCCTTGCGCGGGTACTGGTCGAACGGGGTGAGCTTCGCCGTACGCACGGAGTCGTCCAGCGTGCCGTGCGATCCGGTGACCGTGAAGACCACCGCGTCCGCCGCCGGGTCGACCGCGGTGAACGAGATCACCGTGGCGTCGTCGGCCAGCTTGATGCCCGTCATACCGCCCGCGGGCCGTCCCTGCGGCCGTACCTGCGCCGCCGGATAGCGCAGGAGCTGGGCGTCGGAGGTGATGAAGACCAGGTCCTCCTCGCCGGTGCGCAGCTCGGCGCCGCCGATCACGCGGTCGCCCTCCTTGAGGGAGATGACCTCCAGCTCCTCCTTGTTGGACGGGTAGTCCGGGACGACCCGCTTGACCACGCCCTGGAGCGTGCCGAGCGCGAGCCCGGGGGACGACTCGTCCAGCGTCGTCAGACAGACCAGGTCCTCGCCGTCGTCCAGCTCCAGGAACTCCGAGACCGTCGCCCCGCCCGACAGGTTCGGTGTCGCTGCCGTGTCCGGGAGCCGCGGCAGGTCGATCACCGCGATCCGCAGCAGCCGTCCGGTGGAGGTCACGGCGCCGATGTCGCCGCGCGCGGTCGCCGGGACGGCCGAGACGATCACGTCGTGCTTGACGCGCCGCCCCTCGCCCGCGTCCAGCGGTTCGCCGTTGGCCGTACGCGCCAGCAGTCCGGTGGAGGAGAGCAGCACCCGGCACGGGTCGTCCGCGACCTCCAGCGGCACCGAGGCCACCGTGGCGGCGCCCGACTCCAGCAGGACGGTGCGTCGCGGGGTGCCGAACTTCTTCGCCACCGCGGCCAGTTCCGTCGAGACGAGCTTGCGCAGCTCGGTGTCCGACTCCAGGATGCCGGTCAGCTCGTCGATCTCGCCGTTGAGGCGGTCGCGCTCGCCCTCCAGCTCGATCCGGTCGAAGCGGGTGAGCCGGCGCAGCGGCGTGTCCAGGATGTACTGCGTCTGGATGTCGCTGAGCGAGAAGTGCTCGATCAGCCGCTCCTTGGCCTGCGCCGAGTTGTCGCTCGACCGGATCAGCCGGATGACCTCGTCGATGTCGATGAGCGCGACGAGCAGCCCCTCGACCAGGTGCAGCCGGTCGCGCCGCTTCGTCCTGCGGAACTCGCTGCGGCGGCGCACCACCGTGAACCGGTGGTCCAGATAGACCTCCAGCAGCTCCTTGAAGCCCAGCGTCAGCGGCTGGCCGTCCACCAGCGCCACGTTGTTGATGCCGAAGGACTCCTCCAGCGGCGTCAGCTTGTAGAGCTGCTCCAGCACCGCCTCCGGCACGAAGCCGTTCTTGACCTCGATGACCAGGCGCAGGCCGTGCGAGCGGTCCGTGAGGTCCTTGACGTCCGCGATGCCCTGGAGCTTCTTCGCGGAGACCAGGTCCTTGATCTTCGCGATGACCTTCTCGGGGCCGACCGTGAAGGGCAGTTCCGTGACGACGATGCCCTTGCGGCGCGGAGTGACGTCCTCCACGGTCGCCGTCGACCGGATCTTGAAGGTGCCCCGGCCCTTCTCGTACGCGTCCTTGATGCCCGTCAGCCCGACGATCCGGCCGCCGGTCGGCAGGTCGGGACCCGGCACGAAACGCATCAGCGTCTCCAGGTCGGCCGCCGGGTGCTTGATCAGGTGGCGGGCGGCCGCCACGACCTCGCCCAGGTTGTGCGGCGGCATGTTCGTCGCCATGCCGACCGCGATGCCGGTGGCACCGTTGACCAGCAGGTTCGGGTACGCGGCCGGAAGCGTGACCGGTTCGCGCTCCTGGCCGTCGTAGTTCGGCTCGAAATCGACGGTGTCCTCGTCGATGGACTCCGTCATGAGCGACGTCGCGTCGGCCATCCGGGCCTCGGTGTACCGCATGGCGGCCGGCGGGTCGTCGTTCCCGAGGGAGCCGAAGTTGCCGTGGCCGTCCACCAGCGGCAGCCGCATGGAGAACGGCTGCGCCATGCGGACCATGGCGTCGTAGATCGACGCGTCGCCGTGCGGGTGGAGCTTGCCCATCACCTCGCCGACGACGCGCGCGCACTTCACGTAACCGCGGTCGGGGCGCAGGCCCATCTCGTTCATCTGGTACACGATGCGGCGGTGCACCGGCTTCATGCCGTCCCGGGCGTCGGGCAGGGCCCGGGAGTAGATCACCGAGTACGCGTACTCAAGGAAGGAGCCCTGCATTTCATCGACCACGTCGATGTCGAGGATCTTCTCCTCGAAGTCCTCCGGCGGCGGGGTCTTGGTGCTGCGGCGGGCCATCGCGGCTGCGGCTCCTTCACAAGTTCTGTACGGCAACTTCTGGAACTGACGCGGACCATTGTGGACCGCGCCACTGACAACGCCGACCTCGACCCGTCGTTGGGACGGGAAGGGGCGCGTGTCGGAAGGGTGCCAGATCCCGGACCTGTTACGGGAACTTCGCCAGGTGTCGGCACGCTTGCATACAGTGGCAGGACTTCTCCATATCGCGATCGAAGGGACGTACATGCCCATGGGTCACACGGCCACAGCGCAGGCCGGTTCCGGCGGCCTGACAGCGACTGAGCACCGCCTGGCCAACGGCCTCCGCGTGGTGCTCTCCGAGGACCACCTGACCCCGGTCGCCGCGGTCTGCCTCTGGTACGACGTCGGCTCGCGCCACGAAGTCAAGGGCCGTACCGGCCTTGCCCACCTTTTCGAGCACCTGATGTTCCAGGGCTCGGCACAGGTGTCGGGGAACGGTCACTTCGAGCTGGTGCAGGGGGCCGGCGGCTCCCTCAACGGCACCACCAGCTTCGAACGCACCAACTATTTCGAGACCATGCCCACACACCAGCTCGAACTGGCGCTCTGGCTGGAAGCCGACCGGATGGGCTCCTTGCTCGCCGCGCTCGACGAGGAGTCCATGGAGAACCAGCGGGACGTCGTCAAGAACGAGCGCCGCCAGCGGTATGACAATGTGCCATACGGTACGGCCTTCGAACGACTGACCGCCCTCTCCTACCCCGAGGGCCACCCGTACCACCACACACCGATCGGCTCCATGGCCGACCTGGACGCCGCCACCCTGGAGGACGCCCGCGCGTTCTTCCGCACGAACTACGCGCCGAACAACGCGGTGCTCTCCGTCGTCGGCGACATCGACCCCGAGCGCACCCTCGCCTGGATCGAGAAGTACTTCGGCTCCATCCCCTCGCACGACGGCAAGCAGCCGCCGCGCGACGGCACGCTCCCCGACACCATCGGCGAGCAGCTCCGCGAGGAGGTGCACGAGGAGGTCCCGGCCCGCGCGCTGATGGCCGCCTACCGGCTGCCGCACGACGGCACCCGCGAGTGCGACGCCGCAGACCTGGCGCTCACCGTCCTCGGCGGCGGCGAGTCCTCCCGTCTCCACAACCGGCTGGTGCGGCGCGACCGCACCGCGGTCGCCGCCGGCTTCGGGCTGCTGCGGCTGGCGGGCGCCCCCTCGCTCGGCTGGCTGGACGTGAAGACGTCCGGCGGCGTCGAGGTCCCCGGGATCGAGACGGCCGTCGACGAGGAGCTGGCCAGGTTCGCCGCCGAGGGCCCCACCGCCGAGGAGATGGAGCGGGCCCAGGCCCAGCTCGAACGCGAATGGCTGGACCGGCTGGGCACGGTCGCCGGCCGCGCCGACGAACTGTGCCGCTTCGCCGTCCTGTTCGGTGACCCGCAGCTCGCGCTGACCGCCGTCGACCGCGTCCTGGACATCACCGCGGACGAGGTCAGGGCCGTCGCCGCGGCGCGGCTGCGCCCCGACAACCGGGCGGTACTGGTCTACGAACCGGTCGCCCCCGAGGACGCCGACGCCGCCGACCAGGACGAGACCGACGAGCACGAGGGGGCGGACCAGTGACCGACGCTGCCGTGACCATGGACTTCCACCCGCAGCCGACCGCCGGCGAGGCCAGGCCCTGGGCCTTCCCCGCCCCCGAGCGCTCCACGCTCGACAACGGCCTGACGGTGCTGCGCTGCGACCGCCCGGGCCAGCAGGTGGTCGCCGTCGAGATCAACCTCGACGCCCCGCTGGACGCCGAGCCCGAAGGGCTCGACGGCATCGCCACGATCATGGCGCGGGCGCTCTCCGAGGGCACCGACAAGCACAGCGCCGAGGAGTTCGCCGCCGAGCTGGAGCGCTGCGGCGCCACCCTCGACGCCCACGCGGACCACCCGGGCCTGCGGGTCTCCCTGGAGGTCCCGGTCTCCCGGCTGCTCAAGGCGCTCGGCCTGCTCGCCGAGGCGCTGCGCGCCCCCGCCTTCGCGGACAGCGAGGTCGAACGGCTCGTACGGAACCGGCTCGACGAGATCCCGCACGAGACCGCCAACCCGGGCCGCCGCGCCGCCAAGCAGCTCTCCAAGGAGCTGTTCCCGGCGTCCCTGCGCATGTCCCGGCCGCGCCAGGGCACCGAGGAGACCGTCGAGCGCATCGACGCCGCGGGCGTCCGCGCCTTCTACGAGGCGCACGTACGCCCCGCCACGGCCACCGCGGTCGTCGTGGGCGACCTCGCGGGCGTCGACCTGGACGCGATCCTCGCGGACACCCTCGGCGCCTGGACGGGCGACACGGCGGCGCCCCGGCCCGTACCGGCCATCACCGCCGACGACACCGGCCGGGTGGTCATCGTCGACCGCCCCGGCGCCGTCCAGACGCAGCTCCTGATCGGCCGGATCGGCGCCGACCGGCACGACCGGGTCTGGCCCGCGCAGGTGCTCGGCACGTACTGCCTGGGCGGCACGCTCACCTCCCGGCTCGACCGCGTGCTGCGCGAGGAGAAGGGCTACACCTACGGCGTACGCGCCTTCGGCCAGGTGCTGCGCTCCTCCGCGCCGTCCTCCCCGGACGGGGGGACGGGCGCCGCGATGCTCGCCATCAGCGGCTCCGTGGACACCGCGTCCACCGGACCGGCGCTCGACGACCTCTGGACGGTGCTGCGCACTCTCGCCGCCGAGGGGCTCACGGACGCCGAACGCGACGTGGCCGTGCAGAACCTGGTGGGGGTCGCGCCGCTGAAGTACGAGACGGCCGCCTCCGTCGCGGCCACGCTGGCCGACCAGGTCGAGCAGCACCTCCCGGACGACTTCCAGGCGCGGCTCTACGCGCGGCTGGCCGAGACGGGCACGGTCGAGGCGACGGCGGCGGCCGTCAACGCCTTCCCGGTGGACCGTCTCGTCACCGTTCTGGTCGGGGACGCGGCGCAGATCAAAGAGCCGGTCGAGGCACTCGGCATCGGTGAAGTGACTGTTGTCACAGGCTGATTCGGCTTTCGAGGGAACCCCGGCGACCAACGTCGCCCGGGGTCTGCGTTATGTCCCCGTTGTTGGCGAGCCTGTCCGTCAGGCCTGTGGGGTG
>NZ_JBHZDA010000120.1:1064-2434 GCF_042755665.1 Streptomyces sp. NPDC059142 | reverse complement strand
AAAAAAAACCCGCCGCCGCTCGCTCCCTCTCTGTCTATTGTTTTTTATAACACGGTTTTGACGGTGTTGCCGCCCCCCCCCCGCCCCCCGGGCCCCCGGGGTTCTGCTTTATGTCCCCTTTGATGGAGAGCGTGACCGTCTGCCCTGTGGTGTGCGCTACAAAAAACCTTGTCCGTTTGTTTATTGAAAGATGAGCCGCTTAGCGTCGGTCCGGCTGTTCGCCGTTGCGCCGCATCCGTGGCACCGAACAGCCATCGCCGAGTCCCCGTCAGCCGCTGTCAGGCTGCCCGGGGAGCCGGGGACCCACCGTCCCTGGGGTGAATCGGACGGCCTTCGCGGGCACACCGCGCGGAGGCGTCCGTAGGAGACCTTCCTGCTCCGAACCCGTCAGCTAACCCGGTAGGCGAGAGGGAAGGAAAGGACCAGCCACTCCATGGCGTTCACCCGTGCCACCGGGAAGCACCGCGCCCCGAACCGCATCACCTGCAAGGGCGCGAGCGCCGCCGGGTTCGCGACGCTGACCGCGACCGGCGTCATCGGCTCCCTCGCCTCCCCGGCGCTCGCCGCCGACGGCTCCACCGAGGCCGCCACGCACACCGGACTGACCCAGGTCATCGCCATCGGCGACGCCGTCGCCGGAGCGGTCGACGACCAGGCCGAGGCCCAGCGCCACGCCGCCGAGAAGGCCGAGCGGCTGAGGGCCGAGGCCGCGGCGCGCGCCGCCGCGAAGGCCGAGGCGGAGCGCAAGGCGGAGGCCCGCGCGAAGGAGCTGCGCGAGGAGCGCGAGCGCGCCGCGCGCGCCGAGGAGCGCAAGCGGCTGAACGCCTTCCAGCTCCCCGTCGCCGGCTCGTACGTCACCACCGGCTACCACTCCGGCGGCTCCCTCTGGTCCTCCGGCAGCCACTCGGGCGTCGACTTCCGCGCCGCGTCCGGCACCCCGGTCGTGGCCGTCGGCACGGGCACCGTCGTCGAGGCCGGCTGGGGCGGCTCGTACGGCAACAACATCGTGCTCAGAATGGCGGACGGCACCTACACCCAGTACGGCCACCTCTCCTCCATCGGCGTCTCCGTCGGCCAGAGCGTCACCCCGGGCCAGCAGATCGGCCTCTCGGGCGCCACCGGCAACGTCACGGGCCCGCACCTCCACTTCGAGGCCAGGACGGGCGCCGACTACGGCTCCGACATGGACCCCGTCGGCTACCTCCGTACGCACGGCGTGGCGGTCTGACCGCTCGCCGCCCCACCCGCGCACCGCTCCCGCGAAGGCCCCGGCTCCCCGCCGGGGCGGGCCGGCCCCCCCCCCCCCGCGCAAAAAAAATAAACGTTTTTTGGGCGCCGCAGCGAGAATAGGAGTTTTTTTAAAATATTTA
>NZ_JBHZDA010000120.1:0-1054 GCF_042755665.1 Streptomyces sp. NPDC059142 | reverse complement strand
GTGTTGTTTCCCCGCGCCCGCCGCCCGGGCCCGGGCGGGCCCGCCGGGGGGGGGCGGCCCCGCCACCCCGCCGCTGGCCAAAAGATATCCATGGATTCCGGGCACCCATCGGAAATTCGCGTTGATTGCAATAGAGTCACGGAACAGGCGTCAATCGGCTGAGTTTCGCGCGGATTAAGGCGGAGGTTCGGACATGCGCATTCCGGCGCACTCGGTATGCACGGCTATTCGCGACGACATCGTCTCCGGGCAGTTCGAGCGGGGCGGCCGGCTCACCGAGGAGCAGCTCGCACGGCGCTACGGCGTCTCCCGCGTCCCGGTGCGCGAGGCCCTGCGCACGCTGGAGTCGGAGGGATTCGTGACCACGCGCCGCCATGTCGGCGCCTGTGTCGCCGAGCCCACCGAGCAGGAGGCGGCCGACCTGCTGGAGGTACGGCTGCTGCTGGAGCCGCTGGGCGCGGCGCGCGCGGCCCAGCGCCGTACGGAGGCCCACCTCAAGGTCCTGCGGGGCCTGGTCAGACTGGGCCAGGAGCGGGCCCGCAGAGGTCAGGGGGAGGACCTGCGGGCACTGGGAGCCTGGTTCCACGAGACGCTCGCCCAGGCGTCAGGAAGCCCCGCGCTCAGCGCGCTGCTCACCCAGCTCCGGCACAAGATCGCCTGGATGTACGTGGTGGAGCAGCCCAGCCACCCGGTGGAGTCCTGGGCGGAGCACGGCGCGATCGTGGACGCCGTGGCGCGCGGCGACGGCGAACGCGCGCGGGCGCTCACCGCCCTGCACGCCGAGCGCACGGTGGCGGTCCACCGGCTGCGCCGCCCCGGACGCGTCCCCGACCGCGCCCGCGAAAAGGTGAGGGCTTCGCAACACGCCGTAAACATCGCGAGCGCACAGCATTAACAATCGAGCCGTATACAAAAGAGAAGAAATAGGCGCGGCCTATTCTCTGCTGCCCGCACGAAAAGACGGAGCCGTGGGGGGGGGGGGGTCGCGGCGGCGGGCGCCGGGGGCCCCCCCGCCCGCCGGGGGCCGGGGCGCGCGGCGCCGCCCCCCGCGCCC
>NZ_JBHZDA010000119.1:0-20018 GCF_042755665.1 Streptomyces sp. NPDC059142 | reverse complement strand
GCGGGGGGCACCGCGTCCCCCCGCCCGGCGCGCGCCCCCCCGGCCGCCGCGCGCCCCACCATTTGGCGGGGGGCGCGCGGCGAGGCGCCGAGTCTGAGATCCGCGTGCGTACGGGTCGCCGCGACCAGCTCGACCGCGTACCGCCGTACGGACTCCGCGACATGGACCGTGCGCACGGCGTCGATCAGCTTGACGATGTCGTGGGCGTGCGCCACCGGCTGGAGGTCGTCCAGCGGCGAGACCCCGCCGTGCACGTCCAGCATCTGCAACTCGGCCTCGGCGCTCGGGTAGCCGATCGACACCCGGGCCATGAAACGGTCGCGCTGCGCCTCGGGGAGGGGGTAGGTGCCCTCCATCTCGACCGGGTTCTGCGTCGCCACCACCATGAACGGGCTGGGCAGTTCGTAGGTCTGCCCGTCGATGGTGACCTGGCGCTCCTCCATGGACTCCAGCAGCGCCGACTGGGTCTTGGGCGAGGCGCGGTTGATCTCGTCGCCGATCACGATCTGCGCGAAGATCGCACCCGGTTTGAACTCGAAGTCCCGCTGCTGCTGGTCGTAGATCGACACCCCGGTGATGTCCGACGGCAGCAGATCGGGGGTGAACTGGATACGCCGCACCGAACAGTCGATGGAGCGCGCGAGCGCTTTGGCCAGCATGGTCTTGCCCACGCCGGGGACATCCTCGATCAGAAGATGGCCCTCGGCGAGGAGCACGGTCAGCGAAAGCCGTACGACCTCAGGCTTGCCCTCGATCACACCCTCCACCGATGCGCGCACACGCTCCGCTGTGGTGGTCAGATCTGTGAGGCTCGCTCGATCGTCATAGGTCGTCACCCGGCCCTCCTCGGCCCTTTCAACGGGCCGAAGCTCACCAGACGGCCCGGCCCTCCCCGAAACACGGACACCGTCTCCGGAAGGTCCCGGAGCGGTGTCCCACACGCATTCTCGTTGCCGTTACCGCTTCGTGTCATCCGCCTGTGGATAAGTCGGTGGGTTATGTCTGCTTTGCTGTTTTCGGGGGCCGGCCGGCGCCCCGTTCCCTACGTACGGGCGGGCGGGGCGCTCCTGCTCAGCTCGCGGGGTCGATTTCCCGCAGCAGTCCGGTCTTCACGTCGAAGACGAAGCCGCGGATGTCGTCGGTGTGCAGGAGGAACGGTGAGGTCCGTATGCGCTGCATCGACTGACGCACGTCCTGGTCGACGTCGCGGAACGCCTCGACGGCCCACGCGGGACGCTGGCCGACCTCCATCTCCAGCTCGTGCCGGAACTCCTCCGTGAGGCTCTCCAGGCCGCAGCCGGTGTGATGGATCAGGACCACGCTGCGTGTGCCCAGGGCCCGCTGGCTGATGGTGAGGGAGCGGATCACGTCGTCGGTGACGACACCGCCCGCGTTGCGGATGGTGTGGCAGTCGCCGAGCGAGAGGCCCAGCGCGTCGTGGAGGTCGAGCCGGGCGTCCATGCAGGCGACCACGGCGACCTGGAGCACGGGACGGGCGTCCATGCCCGGATCCGTGAACCCGGACGCGTACGCGCTGTTCGCGTCGACGAGACGATCGGTGACGGTGCCGCCGGAGCGGACCGCACCGGCGGGGGCCCCGGAGGGCTCTGCGGGGAGATGTGCGGAAGTCGGCATACCTGTGACGTTAGTCGTCACCGGTGCCCGAAGCCCGCTGTGGGAAGGGACAAAGAACGCCATCGCGGCCTGGTGTGAGCTAACCCACAGGGCCGAGCGGCGTGCGGCCGGACGGGTGAAGATCGGCCTTCGCCGACCGGCGGCCCGGTCACCCCGCGACGCGCTGACCGGCCGGGTGGCCCGGAACCACCGGGAAGCGTGGACTAAAGTGGCGCGAAGTTCACGGACACACCCTGAACACGTGCCAGAACGCATCCTGAATTTTCCCGCATAACGCGGCGTACGTGCGGCTCGGCCCCTTCCCGCTCGGTGGTACGTACGACCGTCCGTACTTGAGAGGGCGCATGAACCAGGTCCGGCATGTACCGGTGATGCTCCAGCGGTGCCTCGACCTGCTGGCCCCCGCCCTCGCCGAGCCCGGTGCCGTCGTCGTCGACTGCACCCTCGGCCTCGGCGGACACAGCGAGGCGCTGCTCGCCACCTTCCCCGCCGCCCGGCTCGTCGCGCTCGACCGCGACCAGGAGGCGCTGCGGCTCTCCGGCGAACGCCTCGCGCAGTACGGCGACCGGGCCACCCTCGTGCACGCCGTCTACGACGAACTCCCCGAGGTGCTCGACCGGCTGTCCGTCCCCCGCGTCCAGGGCGTCCTCTTCGACCTCGGCGTCTCCTCCATGCAGCTCGACGAGGCCGACCGCGGCTTCGCGTACGCCCAGGACGCGCCGCTCGACATGCGGATGGACCAGACGACCGGCGTCAGCGCCGCCGAGGTCCTCAACACCTACCCGCCCGGCGAACTGGTCCGCATCCTGCGCGCCTACGGCGAGGAGAAGCAGGCCAAGCGCATCGTGTCCGCGGTCGTCAGGGAGCGCGACAAGGAGCCCTTCAGCCGCAGCGCCCGGCTCGTCGAGCTGATCCGCGACGCCCTCCCGCAGGCCGCCAAGCGCACCGGCGGCAACCCCGCCAAGCGCACCTTCCAGGCGCTGCGCATCGAGGTCAACGGCGAACTCCCCGTCCTGGAACGGGCGGTCCCCGCCGCCGTACGGAGCCTCGCGGTCGGTGGGCGGATCGCCGTCCTCTCGTACCACTCGCTGGAAGACCGCCTGGTCAAGCAGGTCTTCGCGGCCGGTGCCGCCAACACGGCGCCGCCCGGCCTGCCCGTCGTCCCCGAGCGCTACCAGCCCCGGCTGAAGCTGCTCACCCGCGGCGCCGAACTCCCCACCGAGGAAGAGGTCGCGGAGAACCGGCGCGCGGCCCCCGCCCGGCTGCGGGGAGCGCAGCGGATCCGGGAGGACGTCCTGTGATGAAGGGGCCGGGCAGGCAACTGAAGGGGCGGGCCGCCCGGCTCGCCCAGGTGCTGCCCGCCGGCAACAGCTCGGCGGCCCGCACCCCCTTCGTCCTGCTGGTCGTGCTGCTCCTCGGCGGCGGACTGATCGCCCTGCTGCTGCTGAACTCCGCGCTCAGCGAGGGGTCGTTCCGCCTCACCGACCTGAAGAAGCGCACCACCGACCTCACCGACGAACAGCAGGCGCTGCAACGGGACGTGGACGACTTCTCCGCCCCGTACGCGCTGGAGCGCCGCGCCCGCGAGCTGGGTCTGGTGCCCGGCGGCAGCCCGGCCTTCCTCGATCAGGACGGTACGGTCCGCGGCGTCCCCGGCGCCGCGGACCGGCCGTCGGCCCAGCCCTCCGCGCAGCTCTCCCCGCGGCCCTCCGCCGTGGAGGAGCCCCCGCCGTCCTCAGCCCCGGCATCCGGCACGCCGGCCCCGACGACCTCCGGCAGGTGACGCAGTGCCCCCCAAGGACCCACCGCGCCGCCGGGTGCCGGGACCCGCACGACCCGGCAGCGGCGGACGCCCCCGCACCCCGCCCCGCCCGGCCGCCCGCCCCGCGCAGCGCCGGCCCCGTAACGGATCCCGCGCCCCGCGCAGGATCCAGCTCGGCAGCCCCCGCCCCCGGCTCCGGCTGGTCGGCCTCGGCCTGACGCTCGTCATGCTGGTGTTCGTCGTCCGGCTGCTCCAGGTGCAGGCCGTCGACGCCAGCGCGTACGCCGCCAAGGCGGAGAAGAGCCGCTACCTCAGCCACACCATCGCCGCCGAGCGCGGCCAGATCACCGACCGCTCCGGTGTCGCGCTCGCCACCAGCGACGACGCGTACGACATCACCGCCGACCCGTCGATGTTCACCCCCGACTTCAGCAAGGTCCCCGACGCCCCCGAACAGGCCGCCGCGCTGCTCGCGCCGATCCTCGGCGCCGACACCGGCGACCTCGTCAAGAAGCTCAGGACCCCCAAGTCCCGCTACGCGGTGCTGGCCCGCCGCCAGACCCCGCAGGTCTGGAACCAGATCAAGGACCTCAAGCGGGTGCTCGCCGAGAAGGCGAGCAAGCGCAAGTCCACCGACGGCGCCGGCAGCGTGCTGGCCGGTGTCTTCCAGGAGACCAGCAGCAAGCGGGTCTACCCCAACGGCGACCTCGCCGCCGGGATACTCGGATACGTCAACGCCGCCGGGCGCGGCGGAGGCGGCATCGAGTCCATGCTCGACACGGAACTCGCCGGCAAGGACGGCAAGGTCACCTACGCCCAGTCCGGTGGTCGCCGGGTCCCCACCGCCACCTCCCGCGAGACGCCCGCCGTACCCGGTTCGGACATCGAGCTGACCATCGACCGGGACATCCAGTGGGCGGCCCAGCAGGCCATCGCCGACCAGGTCAAGGAGTCCAAGGCCGACCGCGGCTACGTGGTGGTCCAGAACACCAGGACCGGCGAGGTCCTCGCCATGGCCAACGCCCCCGGCTTCGACCCCAACGACCTCTCCCAGGCCAACTCCGCCTCCATGGGCAACGCGGCGCTCCAGGACGCGTACGAGCCCGGCTCCACCGCCAAGGTCATGTCCATGGCCGCCGTACTGGAGGAGGAGGCCGCCACCCCCGGTACCCATGTCGTCGTCCCCAACCGGCTGCACCGCGGTGACCGGCTCTTCAAGGACGACATCGACCACCCCACCTGGTACCTGACGCTCAACGGCGTCCTCGCCAAGTCCAGCAACATCGGCACCATCCTGGCCACCGGGCAGCTCGGCAAGACCCAGCCCGAGGCCAACAAGGTCCTCCACTCCTACCTCGACAAGTTCGGCATCGGACAGCCCACCGGCCTCGGCTACCCCGGCGAGACCCGCGGCATCCTGGCCGCGCCGCAGGACTGGTCCACCTCCCAGCAGTACACGATCCCCTTCGGCCAGGGCCTCTCCCTCAACGCCGTACAGGCCGCCTCGGTCTACTCGACCATCGCCAACGGCGGGGTACGGATCGACCCCACCCTGATCCGCGGTACCAACGGTCCCGACAACCGCTTCACCGCGGCGCCCGCGCCCAAGAAGACCCGGGTCGTCAGCGAGAAGACCGCCAAGACGGTGGCCACCATGCTGGAGTCGGTCGTCGCCGACGTGGAGGGCACCGGAACCAAGGCCCAGGTCCCCGGCTACCGCATCGCGGGCAAGACCGGTACGGCCAACCGGGTCGACCCGAAGCTCGGCGTCTACAAGGGGTACACCGCCTCCTTCGCCGGCTTCGCGCCCGCCGACGATCCGCAGATCACCGTCTACTGCGCCATCCAGAACCCGACGAGCGGCAGCTACTTCGGCGGACAGATCTGCGGCCCCATCTACAAGAAGGTCATGGAGTTCGCTCTCAAGACACTGCGGGTCGAACCGACCGGCAGCAAACCCGCCCGGCTGCCGGTGAGCTTCAAACCCGGCGAGTGACCCCAGGGAAAGTCCCAGTGACAACGATCACCCCCGGTTCCGGGAACCACCCGGAACCGCCCCCGCACCAGCCCGCCTCACGTGGCCCGGCGCCCGCCCACCCCGGTACGCTCACCGCCGTGCCACAAGCTGATCAGTACCGAACCCCCTCCAAGGACGCCCCTGTGAACACTCCGGGGACGCCCCGTCCGGACCGGGTCCGCCCGACCTCTCTCGCCGAGCTGGCGGCCCTGCTGGGCACCGAGGCGCCGGGCGCCACGGCGGCGGGGCCCGGCGAAGCCACCGGGATCACCCACGACTCGCGCGCCGTGCGCCTCGGGGACGTGTACGCCGCGCTGCCCGGCGCCCGTCTCCACGGGGCGGACTTCGCCGGTCAGGCCGCGGACCTCGGAGCCGTCGCGATCCTCACGGATCCCTCCGGCACCGACCGCGCCGCCGCCACCGGGCTGCCCGTCCTCACCGTGCCCGACCCACGCGGCAGCATGGGCGAACTGGCCGCCGCGATCTACGGCAACCCCGGCACCGATCTGCTCCAGATCGGCATCACCGGCACCTCGGGCAAGACCACCACGGCCTACCTCGTCGAAGGGGGGCTGCGCGGCGCAGGACACCGTACGGGCCTCATCGGCACCGTGGAGACGCGCATCGAGGACGAGCGCCTCAAGTCGGAGCGGACCACCCCCGAGGCCACCGACCTCCAGGCGCTCTTCGCGGTCATGCGCGAACGCGGCGTTCGCTCGGTCGCCATGGAGGTCTCCAGCCACGCCCTCGTGCTCGGCCGGGTCGACGGCTGCGTCTTCGACGTCGCCGTCTTCAACAACCTCAGCCCGGAGCACATGGAGTTCCACTCCGACATGGAGGACTACTTCCAGGCCAAGGCGCGGCTGTTCACCCCCGAGCGCAGCAGGACCGGCGTCGTGAACGTCGACGACGCGTACGGCCGCAGGCTCTCCCAGGAGTCCGGCGTCCCCGTCACGACGTTCTCCGCCGAGGGCCACCCCGACGCCGACTGGCGTGCCGAGGACGTCCAGGTCGGCTCGCACGGCTCCACCTTCACCGCCGTCGGCCCGCGCGGCGAGCGCGTCACCGCCCAGGCGCCGCTGCCGGGACCGTTCAACGTCGCCAACACGCTCGCCGCCATCGTCACCCTGGCCGTGGCCGGGATCGACCCGCAGACGGCCGCCGACGGCATCGCCGCCGTCCCCGGCGTACCGGGCCGGCTGGAGCGCGTGGACGCGGGACAGCCGTACCTCGCCGTCGTCGACTACGCGCACAAGACCGATGCCGTGGAATCGGTGCTGCGCTCCCTGCGCAAGGTCACCAAGGGCAAGCTCCACATCGTCCTCGGCTGCGGCGGGGACCGCGACCGGACCAAACGCGGGCCCATGGGCGCCGCCGCGGCCCGTCTCGCCGACACCGCCGTCCTCACCTCCGACAACCCGCGCGGCGAGGACCCGCTGGCGATCCTCGCCGCGATGCTCTCCGGCGCCGCCGAGGTCCCCGTCCACGAGCGCGGCGACGTGCTGATCGACGCCGACCGGGCCGCCGCCATCGCCGCGGCCGTCGCCCGCGCCGGGGCCGACGACACCGTACTGGTCGCGGGCAAGGGCCACGAGCAGGGCCAGGACGTCGCCGGAGTGGTACGCGCCTTCGACGACCGCCAGGTCCTGCGCGAGGCCATCGAGCGCTCCCTGCGCCACGACACGGACCCCGTCGAGCAGCGCCTCACCGCACCCCGCAACGAGAACAACAGTCAGGGATGACCCAGTGATCGCCCTCTCCCTCGCCGAGATCGCAGAAATCGTCGGCGGGCAGCCGCACGACATACCGGATCCGGCCGTCCGCGTCACCGGCCCGGTCGTGTACGACTCCCGCGCCGTCGAGCCGGGCGGCCTCTTCGCCGCCTTCGCGGGCGACCGCGTCGACGGCCACGACTACGCGCGGCGCGCCGTCGAGACGGGCGCGGTGGCCGTACTGGCCACCCGCCCCGTCGGTGTGCCCGCCATCGTCGTCGAGGATGTCGTCCAGGCCCTCGGCGCCCTCGCGCGCACCGTGGTGAAGCGCCTCGGCGCCACCACCGTCGCACTGACCGGTTCGGCCGGAAAGACCAGCACCAAGGACCTGATCGCGCAGCTCCTGCGGCGCGCGGGCCCCACCGTCTGGCCGGACGGCAACCTCAACAACGAGATCGGGCTGCCCATCACCGCGCTCCGCGCGGAGGAGGACACCCGCTTCCTCGTGCTCGAAATGGGCGCGCGCTACATCGGGGACATCCGCTACCTCACCGGACTCGTCCCGCCCACCGTCGGACTCGTCCTGAACGTCGGCACCGCGCACATCGGCGAGTTCGGCGGCAAGGAACAGATCGCCCAGGCCAAGGGCGAAATGGTCGAGTCCCTGCCGTCCGCGGCCGACGGCGGTGTGGCCGTGCTCAACGCCGACGACCCACTGGTTCGCGCCATGGCGTCGCGCACACAGGCGCGCGTCGTGCTCTTCGGGGAGTCGGGCGAAGCAGACGTACAGGCAGAGAACGTCCGCCTCACAGCCACCGGACAGCCCGCGTTCAGCCTTCGAACACCCTCCGGGTGCAGCGAGGTGACGCTGCGGCTGTACGGTGAGCACCACGTGTCGAACGCGCTCGCCGCGGCCGCCGTCGCCTATGAGTTGGGCATGTCCGTCGACGAGATCGCCGTGGCGCTCTCCGAGGCGGGAACCCTCTCCCGCTGGCGTATGGAGGTCACCGAGCGCTCGGACGGCGTGACGATCGTCAACGACGCCTACAACGCGAACCCCGAATCCATGAGAGCGGCGCTCCGTGCGCTGGTCGCCATGGGTGGTGCCTCACGGCCCGAGGGGAGCCGTACGTGGGCGGTGCTCGGGCAGATGGCCGAGCTGGGTGACACATCGCTCGCCGAGCACGACGCGGTCGGACGGCTCGCCGTCCGGCTCAACGTCAGCAAGCTCGTGGCAGTCGGGGGCAGGGAAGCGTCCTGGCTGCGATTGGGCGCTTACAACGAGGGTTCGTGGGGTGAGGAGTCGGTGCACGTGTCCGACGCGCGGGCGGCGATCGACCTGTTGCGCAGGGAACTGCGTCCGGGAGACGTCGTGCTGGTGAAGGCTTCCAGGTCGGTCGGCCTCGAAAAGGTCGCCCAGGCACTGCTGGAGAACGCCACCGAGGGCGAGGTCGCCGGCCGATGAGGCAGATCCTCTTCGCGGGAGCCATCGGGCTCTTCCTCACCCTGATCGGCACTCCGCTGCTGATCAAGCTGCTGGCGAGGAAG
Source organism: Streptomyces sp. NPDC059142 (assembly GCF_042755665.1). Classification (NCBI taxonomy): domain Bacteria; kingdom Bacillati; phylum Actinomycetota; class Actinomycetes; order Kitasatosporales; family Streptomycetaceae; genus Streptomyces; species Streptomyces sp. NPDC059142. Next base: position 11,344 of record NZ_JBHZDA010000119.1, on the reverse strand, counting down.
GGGTACGGGCAGTTCATCCGGGACGACGGCCCCCGTACCCACGGCAGCAAGAAGGGCACGCCCACGATGGGCGGCATCGCCTTCATCCTGGCCACGCTCATCGCGTACGCCCTGGCGAAGGTCATCACCGGCGAGTCCCCGACCTTCTCCGGACTGCTCGTCCTGTTCCTCATGGGGGGGATGGGGCTCGTCGGGTTCCTCGACGACTACATCAAGATCGTGAAGCAGCGGTCGCTGGGGCTGCGGGCCAAGGCCAAGATGGCGGGCCAGCTCATCGTCGGCATCGCCTTCGCGGTGCTCTCGCTCCAGTTCGCCGACTACCGGGGCAACACCCCGGCGTCCACCAGGCTGTCGTTCGTCGCGGACTTCGGCTGGTCGATCGGCCCGGTGCTGTTCGTCGTCTGGGCGCTGTTCATGATTCTCGCCATGTCCAACGGCGTGAACCTGACGGACGGTCTGGACGGCCTCGCCACCGGCGCCTCGGTGATGGTCTTCGGCGCGTACACGTTCATCGGGCTGTGGCAGTTCCAGGAGTCCTGCGCCAACGCGCTGACCCTGACCAACCCCAACGCCTGTTTCGAAGTGCGCGACCCACTCGACCTGGCCGTCGTGGCCTCCGCCCTCATGGGCTCCTGCTTCGGCTTCCTGTGGTGGAACACCTCACCCGCCAAGATCTTCATGGGGGACACCGGTTCCCTCGCGCTCGGCGGCGCGCTCGCCGGTCTCGCGATCTGCTCCCGCACGGAGTTCCTGATGGCGATCCTCGGCGGCCTCTTCGTGATGATCACCATGTCGGTGGTCATCCAGGTCGGCTCCTTCAAGATGACCGGCAAGCGCGTCTTCCGGATGGCGCCCCTCCAGCACCACTTCGAACTCAAGGGGTGGTCCGAAGTCCTTGTGGTGGTCCGCTTCTGGATCATCCAGGGCATGTGCGTCATCGTCGGTCTCGGACTCTTCTACGCGGGCTGGGCGGCAGAGAAGTGAACTGGCAGGGCAAGCGGGTCACCGTCGCGGGTCTCGGGGTCTCCGGGATCCCGGCGGCCCGGGTGCTGAACGGCCTCGGCGCCGTCGTCACCGTGGTCAACGACTCGGACGACGAGCGGGCCCGCGCCCAGGCCGCCGAGCTGGAGAAGCTCGGCGTCACGGTGCGCCTCGGCGACGGGGCGACCCTTCCCGAGGCCACCGAGCTGATCGTCACCGCCCCCGGCTGGCAGCCCGGCAAACCCCTCTTCACGGCCGCCGCGGCGGCCGGTGTGGAGATCTGGGGCGACGTCGAACTGGCCTGGCGCCTGCGGGGGCCGGGGGCGGCCCCCTGGCTCGCCGTCACCGGCACCAACGGCAAGACCACGACGGTCAGGATGCTCGCCTCGATCCTGACCGCTGCGGGGCTGCGCACGGCCGCCGTCGGCAACATCGGCGTCTCGCTGCTGGACGCGGTCACCGGTGAGGAGACGTACGACGTCCTCGCCGTCGAGCTGTCCAGCTACCAGCTCCACTGGGCGCCGAGCCTGCGCGCCCACTCCGCGGCCGTGCTCAACCTCGCGCCCGACCACCTCGACTGGCACGGCTCCATGGAGGCGTACGCCGCCGACAAGGGCCGTGTCTACGAGGGCAACACGGTCGCCTGCGTCTACAACGCGGCCGACCCGGCCACCGAGGACCTGGTCCGCGCGGCCGACGTCGAGGAGGGCTGCCGGGCGATCGGCTTCACCCTCGGCACCCCGGGCCCCTCCCAACTGGGCGTCGTGGACGGCATCCTGGTCGACCGGGCCTTCGTGGAGAACCGCCGCGAGCAGGCCCAGGAACTGGCCCAGGTCTCCGACGTGAACCCGCCGGCCCCGCACAACATCGCCAACGCGCTCGCCGCCGCCGCCCTCGCCCGCGCGTACGGGGTCGAAGCCGCCGCCGTACGCGACGGACTGCGCGCGTTCCACCCGGACCCGCACCGGATCGAACGCGTCGCCGAGATCGGCGGCGTCACCTACGTCGACGACTCCAAGGCCACCAACACGCACGCCGCGGAGGCCTCCCTCGCGGCGTACGACCCGATCGTCTGGATCGCGGGCGGCCTCGCCAAGGGCGCCTCCTTCGACGAACTCGTCGCCGCGTCCGCGCCACGGCTGCGCGGGGTGGTCCTGATCGGCGCCGACCGGGCCCTGATCCGCGAAGCACTCGCGCGACACGCCCCCGAAGTCCCGGTCGTGGACCTCGACCGGACCGACACTGGGGCGATGTCGGCGGCGGTCCGCGAAGCGGCACGGCTCGCACGGCCGGGGGACACGGTCCTGATGGCCCCCGCCTGTGCCTCGATGGACATGTTCGTCAACTACAACAAGCGGGGCGAGGCGTTCGCCGACGCCGTACACGCCCTGGATGAGCCCGCCTGACCGGTCCGGCCCCCGCGCCGTGCTGAACTGTTCCCGGGGCCGCGACAGCGGCGGCCCCGCCGAACACGCCCCGGCCCGCCGAACGCCGCGACCTCCGCGACAGCCGTGACGGCCGCGCCAGGCACGACTGGAGGGGACAGCGACGATGCCGGCCGACGACACCGCGCACCGGGAACGCGGACCCGCGGTGACCCACTGGGGCTTCGCGGCGGTGCCCGCGTCCGGGGGAGTGCCCGCACTCCGCGGCAGGGCGCCCGGCGCCGCCGTACGCAGGCCCCCCGCGGCCCGTCGCGGCGCCGCGGGCCGCTCTCCACGCCCGCCCCGCGGCGCCCGCACCAGACGCCTCTACGAGCGGCTCAGGCGGGCCTGGGACCGGCCGCTCACCGCCTACTACCTGATCCTCGGCAGCGGCCTGCTGATCACCGTGCTGGGCCTCGTGATGGTCTACTCCGCGTCGATGATCTACGCGCTCCAGAACTCGCTGCCCGCGACCTACTTCTTCCGCAAACAGTTCCTCGCGGTCATCCTCGGCGCCGGACTGCTGGTGGCCGCCTCCCGGATGCCCGTGAAACTGCACCGGGGCCTCTCGTACCCCATGCTGGTCTCCAGCGTCTTCCTGATGGTGCTCGTCCAGGTCCCCGGGATAGGGCGGTCCGTCAACGGCAACCAGAACTGGATCTACTTCGGCGGCCCGTTCCAGCTCCAGCCCAGCGAGTTCGCGAAGCTAGCCCTCGTCCTGTGGGGCGCGGACCTGCTGGCCCGCAAGAACGACAGACGGCTGCTGACCCAGTGGAAACATCTTCTGGTGCCGCTGGTCCCCGGCGGCTTCCTGCTGCTCGGACTGATCATGCTCGGCGGCGACATGGGCACCGCGATCATCCTCACGGCGATCCTCTTCGGGCTGCTCTGGCTGGCCGGCGCCCCCACCCGGCTCTTCGCCGGGGTCCTCGGGATCGCCGCGCTGATCGGCACCATGCTGATCCAGACCAGCCAGAACCGGCTGGACCGGTTCGGCTGCATCGCCGCGAAGGACCTGGGCCCCGAAGGGGAGTGCTGGCAGGCGGTCCATGGAATCTACGCCCTCGCCTCCGGCGGATGGTTCGGTTCCGGCCTCGGCGCGAGTGTGGAAAAGTGGGGTCAACTGCCCGAACCGCACACCGACTTCATTTTCGCCATCACCGGGGAGGAACTGGGGCTGGCGGGGACGCTGTCGGTACTCGCACTGTTCGCGGCTCTAGGCTATGCGGGTATTCGCGTGGCCGGACGCACGGAGGACCCCTTCGTGAGGTACGCCGCGGGAGGTGTGACCACCTGGATCACGGTGCAGGCCGTGATCAACATCGGTGCGGTGCTCGGTCTGCTGCCGATCGCCGGAGTCCCGCTCCCGCTGTTCTCCTACGGAGGGTCGGCCCTGCTGCCGGCGATGTTCGCGGTCGGGCTGCTGATCGCGTTCGCACGGGAGGATCCCGCCGCGAAGGCGGCCCTGGCCATGCGGCAGCCTGTCTTCGGCAGGAAGCGGCCCGGGGTGAGTTGGAAGACGATGAGACGGCGCGTCAAGAAGCGTCCGTCCGGAGAGCGGTGAATTTCGGTGCATGTCGTACTCGCCGGTGGGGGGACCGCCGGCCACATCGAGCCCGCGCTCGCCCTCGCGGATGCCCTGCGCAGGCAGGACCCCACCGTGGGGATCACGGCCCTCGGCACGGAGCGCGGACTGGAGACCAGGCTCGTACCCGAGCGCGGATACGAACTCGGGCTCATCCCCGCCGTACCGCTGCCGCGCAAGCCCACCCCTGAACTGATCACCGTCCCGGGGCGGCTGCGCGGCACCATCAAGGCCGCCGAGCAGATCCTGGAGCGCACCAAGGCGGACTGCGTCGTCGGCTTCGGCGGCTATGTCGCGCTGCCCGGCTACCTGGCCGCCAAACGGCTCGGGGTGCCGATCATCGTCCACGAGGCCAACGCCAGGCCGGGGCTGGCCAACAAGATCGGTTCGCGGTACGCGGCGGCGGTCGCCGTCTCCACCCCCGACAGCAAGCTGCGGGACGCGCGCTACATCGGCATCCCGCTGCGCCGTACGATCGCCACCCTCGACCGCGCCCGGGTGCGCCCCGAGGCGCGGGCCGCCTTCGGGCTCGACCCCAACCTGCCGACGCTGCTGGTCTCCGGCGGTTCGCAGGGCGCGCGCCGGCTCAACGAGGTGATCCAGCAGATCGCCCCCGTGCTCCAGCGCTCCGGGATCCAGATCCTCCACGCGGTCGGACCGAAGAACGAAATGCCGCGCGTGGACAACATGCCCGGTATGCCGCCCTACATCCCGGTACCTTATGTCGACCGGATGGACCTCGCGTACGCCGCGGCCGACATGATGCTCTGCCGCGCGGGCGCGATGACCGTCGCCGAACTCTCCGCCGTCGGACTGCCCGCCGCCTACGTCCCGCTGCCCATCGGCAACGGCGAACAGCGGCTGAACGCCCAGCCGGTGGTGAAGGCCGGTGGCGGACTGCTGGTCGACGACGCGGAACTGACGCCCGAGTGGATCCAGGGCCAGGTGCTTCCCGTGCTCGCCGATCCGCACCGGCTGTTCGAGATGTCGCGCGCGGCGGCGGAGTTCGGCCGCAGGGACGCCGACGATCTGCTGGTCGGCATGGTGTACGAGGCGATCGCCGCACGCCGGAGGGCGTAGGCGGGAGGCAGGAGGCAGCAGCGTGGCCGGAGGGACGACCGCCGAGCGCGGCGCACGACCGAAGCCGGCCTCCGGCCACCCCGGCGAAGGGGGCGGGGGTGGCCGGTTCCGGCTGCCGCGCCCCCGGTTGCTGATCACGCTGGCCGCCGCCGTGGTGGTGGCCGGCGGGGTCCTCTGGGCGCTCTACGGCTCCCAGTGGCTCCGGGTCGCGAAGGTGACCACCTCCGGCACCGAGGTGCTCTCCCGCGCCGAGGTCGAGTCGGTGGCGGCAGTCCCCCTCGGGGAGCCGCTGGTCTCCGTGGACACGGACGGGATGGAATCCCGGCTGCGGCAGAAACTCCCCCGGATCGACTCCGTCGAGGTCGGCCGGTCATGGCCGGACGGGATCAGTCTGAAAGTGATCGAACGTACACCCGCTCTGCTCATCGGAAAAGGTGCGAAGTTCATCGAAATGGACGCCGACGGTGTCCGTTTCGCGACCGTCGACAAGGCGCCCGCCGGTGTTCCCCTACTGAAAATGTCGGTCGGCCGAACGGCCGGATCCGATCGGTTCGGAACGGAGCGGCTGATGCGTGAAGCGGTGGCCGTCCGGAGCGAACTCCCCGCCCCCGTAGCCAGGGACACCAGGGCCGTCCGGGTCCGTTCGTACGATTCCGTCACCCTGGAGCTGACCGGCGGACGTACGGTGATGTGGGGAAGCGGTGAGGACGGCACGGCCAAGGCGCGTGCGCTCACCGCCCTCATGAAGGCGGTCCCCAAGGCGACGCACTTCGATGTGAGCGCGCCCACGGCACCTGCCGCCTCCGGGAGTTGACGGACATATGCGCTGGCCAGCACCCTGGTTGGTCAGCGCTATGGGTGATCACATAGGGTGAAAAGAAAAACGGGAGGTTCGGCGTGTTCGTTGAACGCGCGCCACTTGTCGACTTAGTGTCCTGTTCGGAAGAGTCCAAGAAGCGGACACACTGGTAACCCTGAACTTCAACGTGAGGGTTTGGGTCGGCGTTTCGGACCGTCCCATCGGCATCAGTCGCCGCGACGCCACATCAGCGCCGCGACGACACGTAAATCGAGGCGAGAGGCCTTCGACGTGGCAGCACCGCAGAACTACCTCGCAGTCATCAAGGTCATCGGTGTCGGCGGCGGTGGTGTCAATGCCATCAACCGAATGATCGAGGTCGGTCTCAAGGGCGTCGAGTTCATCGCGATCAACACGGACGCGCAAGCCCTGTTGATGAGCGACGCCGACGTCAAGCTCGACGTCGGCCGGGAACTCACCCGTGGCCTCGGCGCCGGCGCCAACCCGGCGGTCGGCCGCAAGGCGGCGGAGGACCACCGCGAGGAGATCGAGGAGGTCCTCAAGGGGGCCGACATGGTCTTCGTCACCGCGGGCGAGGGGGGCGGCACCGGCACCGGCGGCGCGCCCGTCGTGGCCAACATCGCGCGCTCGCTCGGCGCCCTCACGATCGGTGTGGTCACCCGCCCGTTCACCTTCGAGGGCCGGCGCCGCGCCAACCAGGCGGAGGACGGCATCGCCGAACTCCGCGAAGAGGTCGACACCCTCATCGTCATCCCCAACGACCGGCTGCTGTCCATCTCGGACCGCCAGGTCAGCGTCCTCGACGCGTTCAAGTCGGCGGACCAGGTGCTGCTGTCGGGTGTCCAGGGCATCACCGACCTCATCACCACCCCCGGGCTGATCAACCTGGACTTCGCCGACGTGAAGTCCGTGATGTCCGAGGCCGGCTCGGCGCTCATGGGCATCGGCTCCGCGCGCGGCGACGACCGCGCGGTGGCCGCCGCGGAGATGGCCATCTCCTCGCCGCTCCTGGAGGCGTCCATCGACGGCGCCCGCGGTGTCCTGCTCTCCATCTCCGGCGGATCCGACCTCGGTCTCTTCGAGATCAACGAGGCCGCGCAGCTCGTCAGCGAGGCCGCCCACCCGGAGGCCAACATCATCTTCGGCGCCGTCATCGACGACGCCCTGGGCGACGAGGTACGGGTCACCGTCATCGCGGCGGGCTTCGACGGCGGACAGCCGCCGACGCGGCGCGAGACCGTGCTCGGCGCGGGCTCCGGCAAGCGCGACGAGCAGCAGGCCCCGAACCGCTCCACCGACACCGGCCGCTCCGCGAGCGGGCTCGGTACGGTGCCGCCGCGCGAGGAGAGCCCGATCCGGATGGACCCGGCCCCGGTCGGCGAGAAGCCGCTCACGACGGTCAACCCGCCGCAGGTTCCGCCGGCCCGTCCGTTCCCGGACAGCCAGGCCGAAGAGCTGGACGTACCGGACTTCCTGAAGTGATACGACAGTACGAAGAGCTGAGCGGCGCGCACTTCGCCTTCACCGACCGGTGGGGCGGAGTGAGCGCCGCTCCGTTCGGTCAGCTCAACCTCGGCGGCGCGGTCGGCGACGACCCCGCCGCCGTACGCGCCAACCGCGACCTCGCCGCGAAGTCCCTGGAGATCGACCCCGCCCGGGTCGTCTGGATGAACCAGGTGCACGGCCGCGATGTCGCCGTCGTCGAAGGACCGTGGACGGACGAGGAGATCCCGGCCGTCGACGCGGTCGTCACCGTACGGCGCGGCCTCGCCCTCGCCGTACTCACCGCGGACTGCGTCCCCGTCCTGCTGGCCGATCCGGTCGCCGGGGTCGCCGCCGCCGCGCACGCGGGACGTCCCGGACTGGTCGCGGGCGTCGTGCCCGCCGCCGTCGGGGCGATGGTCTCGCTCGGCGCCGAACCGGCCAGGATCACCGCCCGCACCGGCCCCGCCGTCTGCGGGCGCTGCTACGAAGTCCCGGCGGAGATGCGGGACGAGGTCGCCGCCGTCGTACCCGAGGCCGCGGCCGAGACCGGCTGGGGGACCCCGTCCGTCGACGTCGTCGGCGGCGTCCACGCCCAGCTCGCGTCGCTCGGTGTACGGGACCGGTCCCGCTCGGAGGTCTGTACCCGGGAGTCGGACGACCACTACTCGTACCGTCGCGACCGCGTGACCGGCCGGCTCGCCGGCTATGTCTGGCTGACCTGATGGACAGCACGGACATGAAGGACATCGCGGACCGAAGGGTCGAACTCGCCCGGAACCTGGCGACGGTGGAGCGGCGGATCGCCTCCGCCTGTGCAGCCGCGGGCCGCGCGCGGGAGGAGGTGACCCTGATCGTGGTCACCAAGACCTACCCCGCGAGCGACGTCCGACTGCTCCATGAACTCGGGGTGCGGCAGGTCGCGGAGAACCGCGACCAGGATGCCGCCCCCAAGGCGGCGGATTGTGAAGATTTGTCGTTGACCTGGCATTTTGTGGGTCAATTGCAGACGAACAAGGTCCGATCCGTAGCTAGTTACGCCCATGTGGTGCAATCTGTCGATCGTGTCAAGCTTGTCTCCGCGCTCTCCGCCGCGGCGGTGCGCACGGAGCGTGAGATCGGGTGCCTGCTTCAGGTCGCCCTCGACGCCGGTTCCGGTGAGCGTGGGGCGAGGGGTGGTGTGGCGCCCGACGGGATCGAGGAGTTGGCCGCCGCGGTGGCCGGCGCTCCGGGGCTGCGGCTCGACGGTCTGATGACCGTGGCGCCGCTCGCCGGTCCGTACGCGGGCCGGCAACGGGCCGCGTTCGACCGGTTGCTGGAATTGGCATCCCGCCTGCGGGCGGACCATCCGGCTGCGAACATGGTCTCGGCGGGAATGAGCGCGGACCTTGAGGACGCGGTAGCGGCGGGAGCGACACATGTACGCGTCGGTACTGCGGTGCTCGGAGACCGACCTCGGACCGGGTAACGTCGCGAAGCGAGTCGGACCACAGCAGAAAATATGGTCATTTCCGCCGAAAGGCGGTCAGACCCAGTGGATCGAGGGCACTTGGTGACGAGGCCGATCCACCACAGAGCGGAGGACCCAGAGCATGGCCGGCGCGATGCGCAAGATGGCGGTCTACCTCGGCCTCGTGGAGGACGATGGGTACGACGGCCGGGGCTTCGACCCCGACGATGATTTCGAACCCGAGCCGGAGCCGGAGCGCGAACACCGGCGTCACCAGCCCGTACACCAGCCCGAGCGGGAAGAACCTGTGCGCGTGCCCCAACCGCCCGCGCAGCGCGAGCGCGAGCCGGTTCCGCTAGCGGCGGAAAGCGGACGTCCGGCACGAATCGCCCCCGTGGCATCCATCACACCTGAACGTCCCAGCCTGGAGAAGAACGCACCGGTGATCATGCCCAAGGTCGTGTCAGAGCGGGAGCCCTACCGCATCACCACGCTGCACCCGAGGACGTACAACGAGGCCCGTACCATCGGGGAACACTTCCGCGAGGGCACTCCGGTGATCATGAATCTCACGGAGATGGACGACACGGATGCGAAGCGACTTGTCGACTTTGCCGCGGGACTCGTCTTCGGTCTCCATGGCAGCATTGAGCGCGTGACGCAGAAGGTGTTCCTGCTCTCTCCTGCTAACGTCGATGTCACGGCGGAGGACAAGGCCCGCATCGCAGAGGGCGGGTTCTTCAACCAGAGCTAGAACACAGCACCGGGAACGACCCGGTCGCGCGGCGGGAACGGCCCGCCGGAGCGACCGGTACCAGAGTGAGCCAGGGGAGAGGGAAACAGCGGGATGGGCATCGCACTACAGGTGGTCTACATCGCGCTGATGTGCTTCCTCATCGTGCTGATTTTCCGGTTGGTCATGGACTACGTCTTCCAGTTCGCGCGCTCATGGCAGCCCGGCAAGGCGATGGTGGTCGTTCTGGAGGCCACCTACACTGTCACCGATCCACCGCTCAAGCTTCTGCGGCGGTTCATCCCGCCGCTGCGTCTCGGGGGCGTGGCACTCGACCTGTCCTTCTTCGTTCTGATGATCATCGTTTACATCCTCATCGCGGTTGTCAGCAACCTTGCGAGGGGAATGTGAACGAAACGGTCTTGCCGACTGCCGACGACTACGTAGAGGTGAAGAAGAGATGCCGTTGACCCCCGAGGACGTGCGGAACAAGCAGTTCACAACCGTCCGCCTCCGAGAAGGCTACGACGAGGACGAGGTCGATGCCTTTCTCGACGAGGTCGAGGCCGAACTGACCCGCCTGCTCCGCGAGAACGAGGACCTGCGCGCCAAACTGGCCGCGGCGACGCGTGCCGCCGCGCAGAACCAGCAGCAGCAGTCCATGCGCAAGCCGCCCGAGCAGCAGGACCGACCCGGGGCCCCGGTGCCCGCCGCCATATCCGGACCGCCGCAGCAGCAGCAGCCCCCGCAGATGGGCCCGCCCCAACTGCCCGGTGGCGCGCCGCAGCTCCCCGCTGGCCCGAGCGCCCACGGCCAGGGGCCGCAGGGCCACGACCCGCGCGGCCAGCAGCAGCACGGCCAGGGCCCGATGGGCCAGGGCGGCCCGATGCAGCAGGGCGGCCCGATGGGCCAGGGCGGACCCATGCAGCAGGGTGGCCCCATGCAGGGCGGACCCATGCAGCAGGGTGGCCCCATGCAGGGCGGACCCATGGGCCAGGGTGGTCCGATGGGCCAGGGCGGCCCCATGCAGCAGCAGGGCGGCCCCATGGGCGGTCCGATGGGCGGCCCCATGGGCGGTCACGGTCCGCAGATGGGTCAGCCCGGTCAGGGTCCCGGCGGTGACAGCGCCGCGCGCGTCCTGTCGCTCGCCCAGCAGACCGCCGACCAGGCGATCGCCGAGGCGCGTTCCGAGGCCAACAAGATCGTGGGCGAGGCCCGTAGCCGCGCCGAGGGCCTGGAGCGCGACGCGCGCGCCAAGGCGGACGCGCTGGAGCGGGACGCGCAGGAGAAGCACCGCGTGGCGATGGGCTCCCTGGAGTCCGCGCGCGCGACGCTGGAGCGCAAGGTCGAGGACCTGCGGGGCTTCGAGCGCGAGTACCGTACGCGGCTGAAGTCCTACCTGGAGAGCCAGCTCCGGCAGTTGGAGACCCAGGCGGACGACTCGCTGGCCCCGCCGCGCACCCCGGCGGCCGCCTCGCTGCCGCCGTCGCCCTCGATGGCTCCGGCCGGCGCGGGCGCGATGGGTCACAGCATGGGCGGCGGCCCGTCCATGGGCGGCCCCTCGATGGGTGGACCTTCGCAGGGTCCGTCGTACGGCGGTCAGCAGCAGATGTCGCCCGCGATGACGCAGCCGATGGCACCGGTACGGCCGCAGGCGCCGCAGCCGATGCAGCAGGCGCCGTCGCCGATGCGGGGCTTCCTGATCGACGAGGACGACAACTGACGGGTTCACGCGTGCGCTACGCGTAGCCGTCGGCAGAGCGAAGGGCCGGGCCCGGGACATGTGTCC
>NZ_JBHZDA010000118.1:3872-20611 GCF_042755665.1 Streptomyces sp. NPDC059142 | reverse complement strand
GGCGGGGCGCCACCCCCCCTCGCCCCCCGCCCCCCCCCCGCCCCCGCGGGGGCCCCGCCCCGCGCGGCCCGACGCCCATCTCCCGAAAGGGCATCTCCATGAACCACCCGTACGCGCAGACCGACGGAGCGCTGACCTTCCCGGTCTCGGTACCCGAGGACCTGGAACTGATCGAACGCCTCGTGACCGCGTCCGCCGCGTCCGCCGACACCGCCTGGCGCCGGGACTCGACGGCGTTCCTGGAACGGCTCTACCAGCTCCTGGGCGCCGCTACCGTCCCGGACCGCCCGGCCGCGCCCACCAGCATCGCCGTGACCGGGGCCGACCTGCACCGCATCAAGCTGACCGTCGGGCGCATCAACCTGCGCTTCCTGGACCCCGACGAGCACGACCTGCCCGAGGCCGGACGGCTGTTACTGCGCCGCCTGAACGTCGCCCTCGGCCGGGCCCGCGCCCTGCACCAGATGGCCTGCACCCCGGCCACCCACACGCCCGCCCCTCGTCACGCCCTCGGCCAGCGACCCACCGCCTGACCCGCTCCCCGCCGCGACCCCACACCCCCGGCCCCTGTTGGACCTAACAGGTCCAACAGGGGCCGGACAACAAGGAGAACTCCTCGTGTCCGTGTCCCTGAGCGTCGTCGTCCTGCTGGCGATCGTCGTCTTCGGCCTGCTGCGCAACGGTGCGCTGCGCGTCCTGCCCGCCCTCGCCACCGCCGGGCTCGGCTTCTTCCTCGCCTCCACCGGCGCGGCCGCGCCCATCAACGCCGCCGCCGGCGGCCTCGCCGCCCTCCTCGCCCAGATCAGCCTCTGAAGGGATCCACCCGCCCATGAACATGCACGTCACCGTCAGCCACGGCAGTGATTTCTTCGGCGTCGACACCATCCCCGTCAAGGCCCTGCGCGATCTCGGCGTACACGTACGCGGCGTCCTCCCGCACGCCGACCACCCGCCCCTGACCGCGATCCTGGACACCGCCGGACAGGACGAGCACACCCTCGACCCCGGCCACGCCGCCCTCCTCGCCGTCCTGCTGCGCCGCGCCGCCGACCACCGTCGCCTCGGCAAGCCCCACCGGCAGACCGCGCTCCAGTTGGGGATCGCGGCGGCCGCGGCCGCCGCCGACTCCCAGCCCTGGACCTGGACCCTCACCACCGGAGGCACCGCCCGATGAACGGCGAACTCCCCTACCGGGCGGCGACCGACGGCGTACGGGCGGAGATCGCCCGGACCGACACCAAGGCCGGTTCGCTGCTGGCCGCGCTCGGCCTGCCGCTGGCCGTCCTGGTCCCCACCGTCCCCGGCCGGAACCTGCCCGCCGTGGCCATGGCGCTCGTCGGCGCCGGAGCGGCCGGGCTGGTCGCGGCGATGGTCATGGTCCTGCTGGTGATCCTCCCGCGCATCGCCGGCGCCCCCCGCCGGACCTACCTCTACTGGGCGACGTGCACCCCCCAGGAGGTGACCGCCGACCTGGAGACCCCGGCCGACCCCGCCGAGGACATCGTCCGCCTCTCCCGGATCGCCCGGGATAAGTACGCCATACTGTGCGCCGCGATCTACACCACCGTCCTCGCGCTCACCGCCCTGGCAACGGCCGTACTCACCGCTCTCTGACTGGTTCCACCCGGGCGGCCGTCACCGGCCGCCCGGGCCCCGGCATGTGGTCTAGCGGCCCCGGATCCTGACTCAACAGCTCTGGCCTGCACACTCCGTGTTTGCCAGAGTTCTGCTCGGAACCTGCTGAACAACACGAAGCGGCCCCGTCCGAGGACGGGGCCGCTTTTTTGCGTTTACAGGGGAGTGTCAGGCCGATGCCTCTGCCTCTTTTGGCGCCTCGGTCTGCTGCTCAGAGTCAGGGCTTGCCGACTCAAGTAGCTCGGACCTGCATTTGTCGATGTGGGCCTGAAGCTCGTCCAGGTAGCGACCGGCTTCGGCGGTGTCCTTCTGTGCCAAACGTTTCACCCACCCGTAGGGCACTGCCTTCTCGACCCGGTCCGTGAAGTCGGCCGGGCCGTCATCCTTGTGATCCTCCTCGTCCAGGGACTCCAGGTAGTCCCGGACATATTCGGCGACCTGCTCGGCGTCGAAGTCACCCGTCGGAAGCGATGTGACTGCCCCGTTGAGGACCTTGGCTGTCACGTCCACACCGTCGACCTCGACCACGGTCTTGTAGACCAGCACTGCCGCGTCGAGGTCCCATGTGTCCGCCACGGTAACCAGCTCCCATACCTGGGCCTGATTGAGGGCCTTGAGTGCCTTCTCGGCGTTGGCGCTCAAGGCGGTCGGCTTCTTCCTGGTGGCTCCAATTGGAGCCACTTCGTTCGATAGAAGTTCGAACACGGCTTCGGCGATACGCCAAGTCCGGATGAGCTTGTTGGCGTGCGCCTTCTTCATCCGCCAGTGCTTCCATACGAACTCATCGAAGGAGTCGCACTCGGCGCGGTAGAGCTTGCCCACCCGGATGTTCTCCAGGGCCTTCCCTGCAAGCCAGAACGCCCACTGCAACGTGTCCACTGCGGCGACACACTGCGCGAGCATCCCTCTCTCGTCTGACGTGAGAGTTGTCGGCTGCGCGGACAAGGGGCGGCGAAGCGGCTGGAGGGCCTTCGCCATGTCGATCGCGCTCTTGTGCTCATACCGCTCGGTAGGAGATGCGTTCCGCTGCCCACCCATCAGATCAGTCCCTCCACGCCCAGAGCCAACTTGTAGAAGTCCTCGCGCGCCCGTAGCGCCGTTCCGCTCTCCTTGTACTGGATCACGGTCAGGCCCTGGGCGGGGGCCTGTGCGTGCATCTTGTACCTGCGGATGGCCTGGGACATATATGGGTAGTCCCGCTCCCGGCACCAATCCTGCATCTCCTTGAGATCCTTCCTCTTCGGGTCGGTGCCGGAGTCCCAGTTGTTGATCAGCAGTCGGAAGGGGATGCCACGCGGCCGCAGTAGGCGTTCAACTGTGAACTCGGCCGGTTTGTGAGTCAGCGTCTCGACTGGCACGATCGGCACCAGGGCAAGGTCGGTGAGTTCTAGCACCTCACGCATGGCCTCAGCCGCTGGCCCAAAGCCGAGAGGGTCCTCCGCGTCGATCGGCGCGTTGGGGTCGATGTCGGCGAATCCAGGAGTGTCAACGACGATCCGCAGGACGTCAGGGTCCTCAACGAGTTTTGTGAGCTCGCCGACCCTTCCCTTGGTGATGACGTAGTCGAAGGGGAGTCGCTCCTCGGGGACCTTGCTGGCCCACTCCTCAAGGGAGCCCTGGACGTCAACACCGCAGGCGACGACGGGGCACGGCCTTCCGTGCTCAGGGGGGTTGCTCTCCCCCATTACTGCGGCGGTATTGATGGCGTCCGTCGACTTTCCGGCGCCGCCTTTTTGCTGGAAGAAAGTGATCACCTTAGCGCGGTGCGGGCGGGCCGTAGCGACTTCGCTTTGCTGCGAGGGGGGCATGTGGAACCTCCGTGGGCTTCCCCTGCTGGGTACTCGGACGCAGATAGCTTGCCAGACCTTGACATGGGGCAGGGCCACCGCGTCGGAGGCGCGAATGTGGGTCGCTCTGAGAGTCACCCGTCGTCGGGAAGTTCCGGCTGTTCACCCCCTGCGGTCCGGTCGACAGCGGCGCGGAGCAAGTCCCCTGTGGTGAGGATCTGTTGGCGAAGTCGGTCTCGGATCTCTAGCGCGGACTGCGGGGCGGATGGCCTGCCGGCGGCGGACATGAGGGCGAGTTCGGGGGGGACTCCGTCGCGCTCGGCTTCCCGTATAGCCACGTCGATTCCGTCGCCCCAGCGGTCGGCCCATTCCTGGAGGCCCTCGACGGCGGCCTTGCTTGTCCAGTACGCGGCACGGCGGACGGTTTCACCGAGAGCGAGGGGTAGATTCACCGAGACGCGATGGGTGTATCCGCCCTCGCCCATCGGTGCGCTCGGGGGTGTGCCCCAGGGGCGTCCCGGTCCGTCGAGTGCGCCTTCCGGGGGCTTCGGCCATTTGCGGTCCAGTCCGCGAGCCCTTAGTTCCTGGCGTACGGCGCGGGTGACGATGTCGTCCCGGGTGCCGCCGAACTCGCCGGTGCGTCGTCGCTGGGCGACCTGGGCCCGGATCTCGCGCCGGACGGCGGCGGCCGCGCGCCGGGAGGTGCCGGGGACGAGCAGCTTCTGCCGGAGTCCGGCGATCCACTCCTCCTCGCGTTCCCGCTCCGCCTTGCGGGTCGCGTTGAGCCCTTCCAGGGCGTGCTCGGTCAGAGCCACGTGGAACTTCATCCTCACCATCGCCATAGAGGAAATGTAGCCAGATAAATCAGTCACGTACCGCTGCGGCTGTGACGCGCGACGTAATGAGTCAACCTCCGGTGCGGCAGGGGAAATCCGCTGTTGGTGAGTCGTAGGGTCGCAGAGGATGGATCATGTCCGGCCGCTGTGGAGTGCCCGGGCGAGGCTGGGGAGCCCCTGGTCCCGTCTGTGGTGGCGGTGTGCCGGCCCGGGGCGTAGGCCTGTGCCCTACCAGCACCATGGGGGAGAACGCGCATGAGTATCGGGGGAGCGGAGTCGGCGCTCCGCGACGGTGAGGAGAACCGCAGTGACACAGTTGAGCAGGCATGGCAAGACGGCTCGGGAGTACTGGGAGACGTACCGGCCGCAGGCGCTGGAGGCGCTGGGGAGCCCGGAGCGGCAGGAGGCGTACTTCCAGGAGCTGGACCTGCGGGTGACGGAGCAGATCGGAACGTTGACGGCCGAACTGCTCCAGAAGCTTCCGATGGACCAGCGAGGGGCGGCCCGGATGACGACGCGGTCGCAGGCGCAGGAGCTGGTGTACGCGGAGGAGATCTGGGTGGAGAAGGAGCCGGGGACGGAGCACCGGGAGATGTAGCTCCGGCCCGCTTCCGGCCGGACGGTCAGGGAGATCTCGCTCCGTCCGGTCAGAGGGAGCGGGCCCGCGCCAACCTGGCGGCCGTGGAGGCGCTGCGCGTCCTGGAACGTGAGCAGCGCCGGGCCACCGCGGAGGAGCAGAGTGCTCTCGCGCGCTGGTCCGGCTGGGGCGCCCTGCCCGTCATTTTCAACCCGCGGCCCGCGCGTGCCGGGTTCGGGCCGAACGAAGAGGTGCCCTTTGAGCGCGCGGCCGCGCGCTGGGAGGCCGTCAGTGATCTGCGCGAGCAGATCCGGACCCTGCTCACCGAGGACGAGTGGGCGGCGGCCCGCCGCAATACGATCAACGCGCACTACACGGACGCCGACCTGGTCCGCTCGATCTGGGATGCGGTCCGCGGGCTCATTCCTCGACCCCGTCGCGGCCTCCGTTTCCTCGAACCGGGCTGCGGCAGTGGCAACTTCATCGGCCTGTCGCCGGTTCTGATGCCGGTGCAGATGACCGGTGTGGAGGTGGAGCCGACCACTGCGGCGATCGCCCGCCACCTGTACCCGGACGCGGAGATCATCACCAGCGGCCTCGAAGCGGTACGGCTCGCCGACGGCGGCTTCGACGGTGTGGTCGGCAACGTTCCCTTCGGCCGGTACAAGCGGTTCGACAAGGTCCACAACCCCGATCTGAAGCTGTCGATCCATGACCACTTCGTACTGAAGTCGCTGTACGCGACCCGCCCGGGCGGTGTCGTCGCACTCATCACCTCCCGCTACACCCTGGACGCCGAGAAGCCGGACGCCCGTGAGCGCATGTACCGGCTCGGTGATCTGGTCGGCGCGGTCCGTCTGCCCGCCAAGGCGCACAGGGCGTCGGCCGGGACGGACGTGGTTACCGACGTGCTGTTCCTGCGGCGCCGGATGGATGGTGAGGAGCCGGGGGACCGGACATGGCTGACAGCGAGCAAGCGGGTGCTGCCCGGCCACGACGACGAACTCGCGATGAACACCTACTTCGACGCGCATCCCGAGAACGTACTGGGCGAGCTGCGCGCGGGCTCTCGCGAGTGGGGCCCGGACGTCACGGTCGTGGGCCGTACCGATCAGACGCCGGCGGAAGCGTTGTCGGCTGCGGCCGCCGGGATCCTGGTGGAGGCCCGGGCTGCGGGCCTTACCGCCGTCTCCGACCAGCGCGCCGAACCGGTGGAGAGGATCGTCACCGGCGGCACCGAGGGGGCCCTCGGGCTCGACGCCGACGGCAACCCGACCATCATCGACGGGGGTCGCCCCGCCCCGCTGGAGGTCCACTCCGACCAGCGTGAGCAACTGGTCCAGCTCATCCGCCTCAAGGGCCTGACTCTGGCTCTGTACGCGGCGGAGGCCGATACCCCAGAACCCGGTGAGACGCCCCAGCTCGCCCGGCTCCGTGCCGAGCTGCGGGTCGCCTGGCGGGACTACCGCAAGAGCTACCCGCCGCTCACCAAGCCGCGCCAGTATTACCGGTTCACCCCGCCCGGCGCCCGCGAGCGGGCCACGGCGCAGGGGTTCAAGGAGGTTCCGGAGGCCTGGAAGGCGCGTACCGCGTTCGCCTGGATCGATGACGACCCCGACGCCTCGCTGCTGTTCGGCCTAGAGGAGTGGGACGACCGGACGGGCAAGGGTGCCGAGCAGAAGGTGCTCCTGACCCGGGTGCTGGAGCCGCGCACCCTGCCGATCCGGGCGCACACCCACGAGGACGCCATCGCCTTGGCGATGGAGCACGACGGCGGCCGCCTGGACATGAGCCGCGTGGCGAGCCTGCTGGCCGTGGACGAGGAGAGCGCGGCTGCACAGTGCGCGGACGCCGGGCTCGCCTACCGCGACCCGCAGCAGCACGACCTGTGGGAGCCGAGTCACCGCTACCTGTCCGGGAACGTCCGTACCAAGCTCGCGGCCGCCCGGGAGCGGGCCGCCGACGACCCGACGTTCCAGGCCAACGTCGCCGCCCTGGAGCGGATCCAGCCCACCGACCTGACGCCCTCCGAGATCAAAGCGAAGATCGGCGCCCCCTGGATCCCGGTCGACGTCTACAACGACTTCCTCGCCCACCTCGGGTTCGAGGACGCCAGCGTCGTGCACGCGGGCGGCACCATCTGGGAGGTCCGCGGCGCCAAGAACGGAGACCTGGCCCGGACCGAGTGGGGTACCAGCTCCCGGCCCACCCAGGACCTGTTCACCTCGCTGCTGCGGCAGGCCGAGTCGACCATCCAGGTCACCTACCGCGACCGCGATGGCCGCACCTATGTCGACAAGGCGGCCACCGACGAAGCCCAGGAGAAGGCCCGACTGATCACCGAGGCCTTCGACGACTGGGTCTGGGAGGATAAGACCCGGGCGGCCCAGCTCGCGAAGGTCTACAACGAGCTGCTCAACAACCTGGTGCTGACGGAGCACTCCGAAGCCCCCTTGAGCCTTCCCGGTCTGATCGCCGGCTGGAACATGAAGGATCACCAGAACGCGGCGATCCGCCGGATCGTGCACGAACCGACGGCACTGCTCGCGCACGTCGTCGGGGCAGGCAAGACGGCGACGATGGCCGCCGGCGCGATGGAGCTGCGCCGTACGGGCCTGGCGAGGAAGCCCGCCCTGGTCGTGCCCAACCACATGCTCAAGCAGTGGAGCAGAGAGTTCCGCCAGCTCTACCCCAACGCCAAGATCCTGGCGATCTCAGCATCCGACCTGAGCGTGAAGCGCCGGGCGAAGTTCATGGGCCGGATCGCGGGCGGCGAGTGGGACGCCGTGATCCTCACACACGAGGCGTTCAACCGGGTGCCGCTGCGCCCGGAGAACATGCGCTCCTACCTCGACCGCGAACTGGCCTCGCTTCGGCTTCAGCTCGATGAGGCCGCCGAGGCGGGGATGCACCGCAACACGGTCAAGCAGATCGAGGAGTCCCTGGCCAACGCTGAGGCCAAGCTCCAGCAGCAGATCGAAGCCGTGGGCGACGACAACGGCGTCTTTCTGGAAGACACCGGTGTCGACTACCTGTTCCTGGACGAAGCGCACGAGTACAAGAATCTGCGTACCGTCTCGGCGATCCCCGGTGCCTCGATCCAGGGCTCGGCGAAGGCCACCAAGCTCCACATGGTGCTGTCCTGGCTCCGCGAAACCAACGACTCCGATCGCGTGGCGACCCTGGCCACCGGCACCCCGATCGCCAACTCGGTGACCGAGGCCTACGTCCTCAAGCGCTACCTCGCCCCGCAGCTCCTGGCCGAGATGGGGCTCGAAGCCTTCGACAACTGGGCTGCAACCTTCGGCGAGGTCGTCTCCAACCTGGAGCCCGACCCCAAGGGCGACGGCTACAAGTACAAGGCCCGCTTCGCCCGCTTCTTCAACGTGCCCGAACTCATGGCCGGGTACCGCGTGTTCGCCGACGTGCGGACGGCCGAAGATCTGGACCTGCCCACCCCGCCCGTACGGGAGAACGAGGACGGCCAGCGCGGTGAGACCGTCCTCATCCCGCCGACGCCGGTGCAGCGGCAGTTCATCAAGCAACTGCCCCATCAGCCGTGGGTGCGCAAGCCGGGCGGTGTCCTCAAGGCCCTCGGTGAAGGCCTGCGCGCCTCCGTCGACCTGGACCTGGTCGACGTCACCCAGGCCCTGGAAAGTCTGGGGTCCAGCGTCAGCGCCGACCAGATCACCGGCAAAGCCCTGGGCAGCAAGATCCCCTACGCGGCCGAGAGGATCGCGGAGATCTGGCAGGAGACGAAGGACATCGTCTACCCGGTCTCCGGGAGCGACCCGGCCCCGCAGGAACTGCGCGGTGGCCTCCAGCTCGTCTTCCTGGACGAGGGCACCCCGGGCAGCACCGCCAAGCACGCTGCCAACCTGTACGCGGACCTGCGCGACGAACTGGTCGCCAAGGGGGTGCCGCGCGAGTCGATCCGCTTCATCCACGAGGCGGGCACCGACCGGAAGAAGGAGAAGCTGTTCGCCGATTGCCGCTCCGGACGCGTCCGCGTCCTGGTCGGCAGCACGCAGAAGATGGGCACCGGTACCAACATCCAGGACCGGGCCACCGCGCTGCACCACCTCTCGTACCCGTGGCGGCCGGCGGACATGGCCCAGCGTGACGGCCGGATCGAGCGTCGCGGCAACCTGAACGCGCCGTGGATCGCGAACACGCCCGACGACGTCCGGGTCTTCTACTACATCACTGAGCGGACCTTCGACGAGTTCCGGCTGACGACCCTGGCACGCAAGGCCCGCTTCATCAGCCAGATCCAGCGCAAGGACTTCAGCGCCCGAGAGATCGAGGACATCGGCGCCGACGCCCTCAACATCGGCATGCTCGCCGCGCTCGCCTCCGGCGACCCGGCGATCCTCCAACTCGCCGAGGCCACGGCCGAACGGTCCCGGCTCCAAGGCCTGGCCCGGAGCTGGGACCGGCAGCAGGACGGCCGCAGTCAGCAGCTCACCGACATTGAGAACTTCCTCGCCCGCGCGGACATCGCCCGCGAGGGCATGCGGGTGGCGGCCCCGAACCGCCGCCCGACCGCCGGTGACGCCTTCGCCATGACGGTGGCCGATGCCACCTACCGCAGCCGTGAGGCGGCCGCGAACGCGCTGGGGGCCCGGATGGTCACCATCGCCGGGGATCAGTCGATCCGGCCCGGCGACCGTGTCCCGGTCGGCACCCTCGGCGGGCAGGACTTCCACGCGGAAGTCGTCTACGGAGCCTCCGGCCGCCGCCAGATGCGTTTGCGCTTCGCCTGGGGCTACGTCGTGCCCCTCGGCCAGCGCGAGGACCGCGCGCAGTGGCAGGCCTCCTCCGTCACCCAGTCCAACGGACGTGGCGCCATCCAGTCGCTGGAGCGCTTCCTCAGCCATCTGGACGACGACCTCAAGAGGCTCGATGAATCAGCCGAGACCCTGCGCGGCCGCCGCGAAGAGATCGCTGACAACCTGCGGCCCAAGGATGAGAACCCGTACCGCATCCAGGCACGTTCCAAGGAACGCGAGGAGCGGAGCCTGGGCAAGCTCGTCGTCGCGAACGAGAAGGAGGCCGCCCTCGCCGAGCGCGCCGAACGCGCCGCGAGCGTCAGCGAGCAAGCCGCCGAAGGCGTCAACGAGGAACTTGAGGCGATGCGCGAGCACATCACGGTGCTGCGCAAGTCCATCACCGACGAACACGAGATCCAGGCCGCAGCCCGGGGCTTCGCACAGGACGAGAGCCGCCCCGGCGGCGCGGCCGGTACCAGGTTCGGCGATGACGGCACGGCCGACACCGCGGCGGGCGCTGGAACCGGACCGGCCGAGACGCCCCCACCCACCGCCGGACAGCAGGGCAGCCCCCCGCAGACCGAACCACAGGATCAGCCCGGCCAGCGCACCCCCGAGCCTGCGGCCCCTGCCGAGCCCGAGGTGGAACCTTCCTCCGGGCCGCCGGCGCCCGAGACTCCGGGCAACGGCGCGGCCTCCGAGCAGAAGTCCGCGGAAGCGGAGGAAGTTCTCCTCTCCGGCGCCGCAGCCGTCCCGGAGGACCCGACCCCTGCGATCACCGATGATGACCGGCAGGTTGCCGTCCCCGACGGCTCCCGCCCGTCGGGGGACGGGGGACGCGAACCGCAGGAAAACCCTGCGCCAGCGGAACCGGCACAGCGGCTGCCCGAGCTGAGCGTCACAGCTCCGAATCTGGACGAAGTCCCTCAGTTCCATGACGCAGAGCCCTTCACCGACCAGGACGACCTGGCGGACGTACAGCGGCTGGAGACCGCCTACGACCGGTGGAGTCGGCACCCGACCGTCCGGGCCTACCTTGCCCAGGACCGCACCGCCAGGCCCGACAGCTTCGGCACCCCGGACAATCCCATCGCTGAACTGCACATCGCCTACCACCGGGCCCGGTTGGCGTTGCGTGAACCCGTCTCCGGCGGACCGGAGGAGATCGTCCGCCGGATCTACGGCGTGGCCGCCTGGTGCATGGCGCTGGAGCCGGTGGTCGAGAGAGGCCTCCTCGACCCCCTTCAGGACGTCTACGCTGCGTCCCACGGCCTTGCAGCCCGCTCGCAGGCCACCATCGCGGCCCTGCCCGCAGAACAGTCCACGACGACCGAGGAAGCGCCGGCCGACGCTCAGCAGACCCCGGACCCCGGAGACCGGCCGCTCGAACCGAGCCCGCGTGCCCCGGAGACCGAGATGTCTGCGCCGGGCCCGGCGCAGGAGACAGCCGAGGCTCCGGCGGGAGCGGATCCTGGCGCACCGGGAGAGGAGCCGGGGCTCGACCGGGCCGAGCCGGAGCAGCGCACGGGCCCCTCTGAGGCAATGGTGCGTATCGCTGCGGTCCTGCGGTACTACGAACCGCTCTTGCAGCGCCACAAGCTCTCCGGCAAGACCGTCGTGGCCTACATCGACCGCCCCGGCGTCGGCTACTCCTACGACCCGGACAACCCCACTCTCGACCTGGTGCATGAGATCGGCAAGGTCGGGGAGCGCGTCGGCGGCAGCTTCCGCATCAGCTACCACGAGTGGGTCAACCGCCAGGTCAGCGAGCAGCGGGCCCAGCAGTCCGAGCAACTGACCAACCTGTGCCTCGACCTGATCACGCTGTACCAGGACGAGACGGAAC
Organism: Streptomyces sp. NPDC059142; assembly: GCF_042755665.1. NCBI lineage: Bacteria > Bacillati > Actinomycetota > Actinomycetes > Kitasatosporales > Streptomycetaceae > Streptomyces > Streptomyces sp. NPDC059142. The sequence goes on along the minus strand of NZ_JBHZDA010000118.1, from coordinate 9,158 downwards.
CGCTGTGGACGGTCGACCTGGAGGCGATCCTCGCCGCCCCGCCCGGCACGGTCATCGAGCTGCCCTCCGAAGCCCAGATCGCGGCCGAGGAAGCCGCGGCTGCCCGCATCGTCATCGACCACGACCCCGAGGGCACCGAGGTCCGCAACACCCCGCCCGGTGGTGACCAGCGCATCCGGGACGCGCTGAACGACCTCGGCTTCAACTGGTCGCGCCGACAACAGAAGTGGTACCAGCGCCGCAACACCCCCTTCGAGGTCCGCGACACGGCCGTACAGAGGCTGCGGGCCGCCTTCGAGGACCTCGGAGTCGCCTACACCTGCAATGGCCCCGCCCCCGACACGGACGGGAGCGTCGAGACCGAGCAGCAGGAGAACGCGCCCCTGGTCCCGGACTCCGCCGAAGAGGCCGGGCCGCGGGAGGAGAGCACGGAGGAGCCAGTCCCGCCGCCGACCGTCACCGAGCCGGACCCTCCCGCCCCGACCGCCGACCCCGGCGTGCCGGACAACAGGCCCCAGGAGACGGAGACCGACACCGACCCGGAGACCACTCCGGACGCCGCCCCCACGGTGATCGTCCAGACCCCGGACGGCCCCGGCACGGTCGTCGGCACCGACGACGGCGATCTGGTGCTTGTCACCACCCATTCCGGCACCCGGGTCTGGGACAGGAGCGAGATCCAGTGGCCGGACGGCGCCGCCCCACAGGAGGACGCCGACCGTGCGGCGAAGGAACGCAAGAACGCCGCTGACGCCGCGCAGGCGGCTACCAGTGAGGGCATTGAACTGCGCTACGGAGACGGCAACCGGCTGGTCGACCTGGACACGGAGGCCGGGTACGGCACGGTGGTCGACACCGACGGCGCGGTCATCGGCTGGGTCCGAGCCCGCATCGCCGATGACGGCCGCCGCTACTGGTGGGCGCAGGACGCACGCGGCGGCGCCCCCGACAACATGCCCTTCCACGAGGCACTGCCGCCCTCCGCTGGCGTCCCGGCGATCCGGGCCGCCGGGGCCGTGAACTCCGGGCTGCACGCGTTCAAGGAACCGCCGCACCGCAGCCCCACCACGCCCGAGTACGCCGCCCGCGAGGTACGCCTGACCACGGCCCAGGTACGCGAGCTGCGCCGCCTGGCCCTGGACGCAACCTACTCGGACGGCACTCCGATCGAGCCGCCGGACTGGGTGACCGCGCACCGCAAGTACGTCCTGAACACCGCGCAGATGCAGGCGTTGGGCGACGCGGCCCGGGCAGCCGCTGACGCTTTCCCAGGCGCCACCGCTCCCGAACGGCGCACAGCCCGAGTACTGCGCAACGCGGCCAAGCACTTCGAGTTCGAGGTGTACGACACCGCCCGGTGGCGAGCCACCATCCCGCCGATCGGCGAGAGCGACCCGTACGCCAAGCCCTACCAGCCCCGCCCCTGGACGGAGACGGACACGCCGGGAGCCGCCCTGGACGAGCCCGCCCCCGAGGAACAAGGCGTAGAGGACCAGCCAGCCGAACGCACCACGGAAGAGGGAACCGTGGCCTCCCCGGGCGAGGGCGAGACGGAACAGCTTGGGCTATTCGGCGGTCCGGCAAAGGACCCGTCAGAGGGCCCAGCGGAGCCGGAGACGGCCACGGGCAGCGGGGCCGTTCCTGAGGACGGGCGAGAGGCGCAGCTTCGGGCCGCGCTCATCGAGGGCGAGACGATCACCCCCGTGTCTTTCACCGACCGGCGCGAACCGGCGGAGGGCTGGATCTTGACGACGGCGGGCGGGCATGCGTTCCGGCTGCGCCCTGTGTCGCACTCCAGTCCGGATGACCAGTGGGAGGCCGGACACGACGTTGACGGCTCCTACTGGTGGAACGCGAACCTGGAGGATCGGCCCCTTGAGGCCGTGCTGGCGCGGGTCCGCGAGGACACCGCGACTCGTACCCGGTTTGTGGACCTGTGGGCCCGGCACGGGCACCTGACGGCGCAGGCCCCCCAGTTCGAGACGACCACGAACCGCGTCCAGCTCGAAGAGGGCGTGTACCTGGTCCACCGGTTCGGCCGCATCGGCCTTATCGCGTCGTGCCGGTGGGGCTGGGAGCACCTGACCGATGCGGACGGCGCGCAGGGCCAGACCGGTGAGGACTGGTCACGGAAGGGCCCGGATACCCGGCAGTACGTAGCCGAGCGGAAGATCTGGGGCCTCGCTCAGGAGGCCATCCCGGCCGCGCGGCTACGCGTCGTGGCCCAGCTCACGGACGACATGGCCGACACGCCGGACGCGTATTGCGATGCGTCGCAGCCGTACGTCGGCAAGTGCAGCGCGAAGCGCTCGGGTGCCCGGTACACGGTCGCCGTCGATGATGACCAGGGCAGTGAGCTTGGCTGCTACACCGTGTGCGCGCGGTGCCTGTCTCACCGGCTCCTGAGCGACGAGAACGTCGGCTACCGCGACGTTGAGAGCCTGGCGGGCGCCCTGGCCAAGGGTGATCCGAAGGTGGTCGACCTGCACTGGAAGCAGTGGTCCGACCGAGCCGCGGAGCTTGCCGGGCAGATGCTGTCGACCGCTCTGGATGCCGGAGAGGCCTCCCCGTGGCCCGCTCAGGCTCTGACGAGCCAGATCCTCACCGAGGCGTGCGAAGCCGGTGACGACCGCGCCAGGCGTGAAGCCCGGGCGGCGGTGAAGGCTGCGGGCGGGACCGCGAAGGCACAGAAGCGTGCGGCGGATGAGGCGTTCGCCGGCCGCCAGGACCGGGCCGCGCTGGTCGCCCGGCGCGGCGCGACCCCGACAGAAGCGGCAGACGAGACCGACGGCATGACTGCCGCAATCCTCGGGTTCGCAGGCTGGGGGACGGCGGATGGCGACGCGGCGCCGGAGCCTGCTGAGGGGGCGGCGCCCCAGGCCGCCGACGTCGCCGCGTACACCGACCGCGCCCCTGCCGGTGAGGCACTGGCTCAGGCCCACCACCCGGAGACGTCGACTGCGGATGCGGCTCCGCAGCCCCTGGCAACCGTGGTGACGCCGACGCTGGACGACGTCGCGCAGACCGAAACCGCTGAGGCGCCGGCCGTCGAGGCGGCAGCGCAGGAAGGCGACGCGCCGGACCGTACGGCGGACGAGAACCCAGACCAGCCAGACCAGGAGGAAGAAGTGGCAGACGAGCGGGAACCTACCTCCGCCACGACGACCGATACGCCGGTCGGCCTGCCCGGCGACGCCCTTCCGCCGGCAGTGCCTGAGACGGCGGCAGACGCCGGTCCCACCGTGAGCGTTGAAGACCCGCCAGCACCCCGGCCCTACACGGAGGTGTCCGCGCTTCCTGCCGACCCCGACTACCAGCTCCACCTGACCGGTCTCGACGGGAAGGGCCCCAGCGCGGGCGAGCTGCGGCACGAGGGCACCACCATCGCCACCGTGCACCTGGCCACCTCCGGGCGGTGGTTCGCCCGTCTGGCGGACGATGAGAGGCCGGACCTCACGGCCCTGAACGCCTCACCCCAGGACGCGGCGCATCAGGGCGCCATGTTGTTCTCGGCGTTCACGGGGACGCCCTACGGCGCCGCCGGGCCGGCCGTCGCCACGCAACGTCTGTCGCGGGCGGATGTGCTGCGTACCGACTTGCAGGACGCGGCTCAGCAGCACCTGAACGCCATCGCGACCGCGGCCGGGCGGGTGCCGATGGACTACATCAACAACCCGCAGTTCCAGGAACTGAGCAGCCGACTCGGAGAACTGGGCGCCGCCGCCATCGACGTCCACGACTCCCAGCGGATGGCCGCCAACCTCGTCGCGGTCCAGGAAGCGGTCAACGCGTGGGGCGACACCCTGCGCGCGGACCGCGCTCTCCATGAACGCCGGTTCCTGGCGTTCCCGCTCGCGCACCTGATGTACGACACCACGTACCTCCAGGACCGCCTCGACGCCACGCTGGAGGCGGCGCAGGCCGAACAGTCCGCCGCCCGGAAACAGGAGGCCGCGGCTGCGGCGTCGGCCGAACCGGTGCCCCCGCCCGCGCCCGCAGAGGCACCCGCTGCGGAGCGTGTCGCCACGGTGGCACCGACCGAGCCGAGCGCCCCGCCCTCCGCCGCGCCGGAGGATGCCGGCACGGCTTTGCCCGCCGGTCCTGTGACACCTGGTGATCGGGTGGCCGACGATCCGGCGTCGGCCACCACCGGCACCGTCTCCGAGCCGGGTGACGGGCAGCTTCCGCAGGATGAGGACTGGTCGCCCGCTGCGCCGGATCCTTCAGGGGAACTGCCGTTGTGGACCGGGCCGACGGACACCTCCACACAGCCCCAGGACCGGCCGCTCGACGTCGTCGCTGACTTCGACGCGGTCCGCGAGGCGTGGGACGAGCATGTTCCCGGGGGCAACGGTACGAGCGCGGATCTGTTCGCCTCTGTGGAGGAGGAACTCGGTCGGCTGGAGGCTCTGTTCGCCGAAGTCGTGGCCAACATGCCGGTGCCCGAGGCTGGCCCGGCCGTTGCGGTGCAGCCCTCGGAGGCCGAGTCCGTGGCCGTGACGTCTTCGGGTGAGAGGGAGACGGCGGAGCGGGAGGGACGGGGCCCGCAGCAGACGGCGGACGCGGTGAACACCGCGCTGCGGCAGGCCGATGCACACGCGCCGGCCGTGCGGGATCTGCCGGAGTGGCAGCACATCCAGACGGTCAGGGGGGCCTTCGGCAACCTCATGACCGTCATGAAGGAACGCGCGGGCGAGCACATCGGCAAGCTGATGGCCGACAGCAGGGTCGCCGACTTCGTCCGTCGGGTCTCCATCCGCGTGTGCGAGAAGATCGCCGAATTGGCGCAGGCCGCCGCGGACCGGCTCCGGCGGGACGACGGACGCAGTACGGAGCAGCCCCGGGACCTGCCGAGCGCGGACGCACTGCTGCGGCTGGGCGACGCGGCCGCCGGGTACAGCGGCCCCCGGCGCGGGGGAGGCGGCACACCGCCCCCGCCCCCGCCCGCGAACGGCGAGCCGCCGGCGGCGCTCGACGCGATGCGCAAAATGGGGGAGGCCCTGAACCGGCCGATGCCGGGGGCCACCAGGCGTGTCTCCGCGGCGGCCGCCCGGGGCCGGTCGACCACTGCCAAGCGGGTGGGGAAGAGAGCCGCGCCCACCGGCGACACCGAGCAGGCCGGACACCTTCGCAACAGCAGCGCCGAACAGCACCAGCCCCGCAAGCCCACCCAGCGCTGAACGGGGGGGCGGGGGCGCGCGCCCCCACCCCGGCCCCCGCGCGCGCGGCCGCGCATGGGGGGGGGTGGGGCCACAACCCCCCCCCCCCCCGGGGGGGCCCCGGCCC
>NZ_JBHZDA010000118.1:1124-3862 GCF_042755665.1 Streptomyces sp. NPDC059142 | reverse complement strand
GGCCGGCGCGGGGGCCGCCGCGCAGCCCCCCACGCCCGCGCCCCCCCCCCCCCCCCCCCGCTATGTGGTCTGTCTGGCCAGATAACCCGCGCACCCCTGATGGGGACCCGGTACCGATCGCCGTACGAACTGTCGGCGGCGGGGCTCCATCTCCACAGCCTCCGACGCCCTTACGGTGCGTCCCGTGCCGTCGACTGTCTTTCGAACCGCTCCCCGGCTCCTTCCTTCCGTGCCGAGGGGGTACCAAGCGTGCGTTGAGGGGCATCCCGTGGTGACCGAGCCGCGCAGCCCAGCCCTCGCCCGGCTCGACACGGTATGGACCGGGCGATATCACCTGTGGGCCCCCGGTAGCGGGGTCTCGAACGTTCCCTGCTCTGGCTTCTCCTGGTGCGAGCCGGTGCCCGACGAGTACCTCGGTGAGCCAGTCGTCGCGGCTCTCGTCCCCACTGCCGAGCGATGCGGTGGGCCAGCCGTGTGGCCGTTCTACATCCCGCGCAAGCTCGACGGGCCGCTGCCGGACAACTGGCCAGAGGAGAAGATCCCGCACTGGTACGTCTGGTGGCGTCTATTCGAGCTCCAAGGCGGTCGCTGCGCCTGCTGCACCAACTCTCCGCAGGTCGTCGACCACGATCACCGCAGCGGCAGGGTTCGCGGTCTGCTGTGCTCCTCCTGCAACCGGCTGGAGGGCGACTACTTCCGGCGCCTGTGGATGTGCGTGCACGCTCCGCCCTACTGCTTCGAGCGGTATTGGCGCTCTCCTCCCGCGCTTCCTCTCCGATGGGTGATGCTCAGGTCTGCCGTGTTCCGGCACGCGGCAGGGTGCTGACTGCCCGGAGGCCATCCATTGGCAACAGGAGGCGGAAACGGTCCGCTGCTACGCGGGAGCATCCGCACCGGGGCCCCGAACCTGCCGACCGCCCTCGTCCACCACGATCACGGGCGGACAGGCCGGGCACGAGTAAAGACCCTGAGCGCCAATCCAACGCCACCCGGCGCGGGGGCGGAATCGGTCGGGTCGACTGAGCTACCGATTAGCGGTGGTCAGGCCGTTGACCGTGGGGGTGCGGCTGGTGGACTCGCCGGTCAGCAGGGCGGGACCCTGCGGCAGCGTCGTGCTCGCCTGCCAGCGGGAGACCCATCCCTCCAGTCCCCGGGTCGGGTATACGTACCGGAGATCCCCGGCCGGAGACCTGGCCGCGTGGATTGCGTCCAGCAGCGTTCCCGCCACGACCTCGCCGCGTTCCTTCGCGCACACGGCGGCCTCTTGCCAGACAACCTTGCCGCCGCCCTCCTCGGTGGGCAGGGTGGTGCACACCATGAGCCGCTGACTGCGGGCTTCGCCCCACCGGCCGCCGAGCGCCGCGCCGGCGGGCGGCTCCAGCCGGACGGCGACGATGTGGTCGGCCCGCACCCATTGGTCGCCGACCCGGACCCAGGTCGCGCAGACACTCATGAGGCTCCCCCGTCGTCGTTGAATTCCCGGAACGAATTCAAAGCGCGACTTGTTCGGCCTGTCAAATCTTTTCGCACCGCGCAATGCCCTCGGATATCGCCCTATTCGCCTCCTGTTTCTCGTCGTGAATTAAACGCATTTCGCGTCACGCAACGAAAGGGGGATTGCCTCCCTTTTGGGGTGATGTAAAACCGTGGGCGCCGTTCCGTGTCACGCACTGTAGGGTTGCGATCACTAGTTCGATCCGAACCAACGGGGGGAACGGGGGCTAGGGGCCGGGGGGCCGCGCCGTGAGGACGGCAGGCCAATGGGGAGGACCGCCCGCCTCCGTATCCGGAGGGGAGGGCGGCATGCGCGACAAGGAACTGCATGCTCAGCCACGCCACGCCGCAGACAATTCACGCGACCGAATCCGAACCGGGCACCGGGACTGCCGGGCGCCCGGGGGGAACCCTGCACGCCCGCCGGGTCATGCTCGTCGTGCAGGCATTCACACTTTTGCCCGGCGCCGATCACGGCCCCAGTGAACTCGCCGCCGCCACGGGCCTCAATGCGGCCGTCGTGTACCGGATACTGCAATCGGGGATATCCACCGCGACCTTCCTGCGCTCTCCGGCCGGCCGGTACCGCCTCGGCCCCGGCGCGGCGCTGACCGGCATGCAGGCCATGGCGACCGCGCCCGACGCCAGGGTCCGGCCCGTCCTGGAGCACCTCAGCAGGACGGTCGACGGCTTCGCGCTGCTGTGGGTCCTCTCTCCCTATGGCGGTCCCGGCAAGTCGTACGCCGCCAGCGCGCCGGGCCGCTACGACTTCGAGTCGCTGGGGCTCGGCATCACCGACCTGATCGAGGTCGGCAACTCCCTGCGCGTTGGCGCCTCCGGCCGCGTGATCGCCGCCTACCTGCCCCCGCTCCTGATCTCCAACCTCCTGGAGTGGCCGCTCCCCGCCGGCGCCGGGCCCGGAACGGCCCCCACCGCAGCAGAGTTCACCGCGTCCCTGGCCGAGGCCCGCGAGTCCGGGTACGCCGTCGCCCGCGAGGAGATCCCCGGCTGGACGGAGATCGCCGCCCCCGTCCTGTGGGGTGACGCCGTCTACGGGGCCGTCTCGGTCATCAAGCCCTCCTCCCTGATGCCCGACGACCTGTCGCTGCCCGTCGCCGCAACTACGGCCGCAGCCGAACGACTCGCCCTGTCCGCCCCGGGCGAGAGCGACCCGTGCGCCATCGCCGGGTAGTCCCCTGACGCAGTACATGAGGCCACCCCTCCCGTTCTCACCTCTTAAGAGG
>NZ_JBHZDA010000118.1:0-1114 GCF_042755665.1 Streptomyces sp. NPDC059142 | reverse complement strand
CACCCTCCCACACACACTCTCACCCCCCCCCCCCCCCGGGGGGGGGGGCCCCCGGGCCTGGGCAGGCTCCCGGGGCGCGCGTCTGCCCGGCCCCGGGTGCGCCTGGCCGCTGGTTCCTCACAACTTCCCTGCGCAGGGGGCCGCGTGGCGTCGGCTGCTGCCGTCCGCGATGCAACAGAGTGGGGCAGTGCCTTCTCGCCTGCCGACCTTGCTCCTTGTGGTGCTGCTGGGCGTCACGGGCTGCACCACCGTGACGCCCAGCCCGCCGTCCGGCGACCGTCCCCTGGGGGTGCGCGGCCCGCTCGTGCCGGAGCAGGTGAGGCCGTCGGTACCCGTGCCGACGGCGCCCCCTCAGCGCTCCGTCCTGGAGCGGGTCGAGGGCGACCGGCCGCAGAGGACGGACGGGGCGGGTCAGGCGCCCCGGCGCCGTACGGCAGCTCCCGCTCGGCCGTACCGAGCGGTCCCTCCGCGAGTCCGACCCGCCCCGCGGCACCGGGCTCCCAAGGAGCGGTCGTACCCGACGCGGCACCCCGCCCTCAAGGCTCCTTCGGTCCGCACGCAGCCTCGTACGCCGCCCCACTCCGGGCAGATGCGCCATCTGTGCCGCCGTGCCGCCGCGGTTGCCTCCTCCGGCATTGTGGACCTCTGCCGCCAGAGCTGGGGCTGAGCGTTCGTCAGCGGTGGATACGGGCGCACGGAGTACCGGACGCCCTGGTGAACTGGATGCACAGGCGGGTGTTCTGCCGGAAGGTGCGGTTCAGCTTCCAGTCGACGCTGGAGAGCCGCGTCAATCCGGCGGACACGGGTGTCGCCGCCTTCCAGCCCGTCACCGCATACCTGCTCCCGTCGGGCCTGACCGCGTACAGGCGGCCGCGGACGTCGGCGGCGTGTCCGTCCATGGAGCCTCCCGCGCGGGACACCGTCAACCCTGTGCCCTTCACGCTCAGGCCCACCTTGCCCTCCCGCACGCTCGCATCCGCGTGGGCCGGGGACCCGGCCGAGGCCAGAAGTGCGGCCGCCGCCACCGTGTAGATCAGTTTCTTCATGCCCGGCTCAACGAACCGGACGGCATGCGGGCACGCCCTTTGCGTTGTAGCGCACGCTACATGTAGCG
>NZ_JBHZDA010000117.1:0-20840 GCF_042755665.1 Streptomyces sp. NPDC059142 | reverse complement strand
CGCGGCGGCGGTCGTGGTCTCCTCGTCCTCGTCCACCTCGTCGGCGGCGGTGGTGCGCCCGCCGACGGCGGCCGCGGCGGCGGCGCTCTCCGGGGTCTGGAACATCGGCTCGGTGAAGACGGGCGCCTGGAAGACGGCCACGGCGGGACGCGCGGCGGCGCGGCGGCGCGGGGCGCGCTCGGGCTCGCGCTGCACGGGCTTCTGCGTGGCGGTCCGCTGCTGTGCCACCGGCTTCTCGGTGGCGGGCTGGTCGGTGGCGGCCTTCCCGGCGGGCTCTGCGGCGCGGCTCACGGCCTCGTCGGCGGGCTCGGCCGCGGCGGCCGGAGCGCTGGCGGGCGCGGTGGCCCTGCGGCGCGTACGGCCCCGGGTGGCGGCCTTCTCGGCGGCCTGGACCTCCGGCTCGTCGGCGGAGATCCGGGCGACGGTGTCCTGCGGCAGGCTCTCGCCGTCCGCGACCGCGTCGGTGGAGGCGGCAGGGGCGGCCTCGGCCTCCGGCGCACCGGCGGGCGCGGTGGCCCTGCGGGTGGCGCGGCGGCGGGGGCGCGCGGCGGGCGCGGGCTCCTCGGCCGGCTCCTCGGCGACGACGGCCTCCGCGACGGGCGCGGGGGTCTCCTCGACGGTGGCCTCGACCGGCTCCGTGGCGGTCCCGGGCGCCGTGACCTTACGGGTGGCGCGGCGGCGGGCACGCGGCGGCGCGGCGGACTCCTCGGCGGGGGCCTCGTCCGGCGCGGCCGTTTCGGTGGCCTGCTCGGCGGCCTGCTCCACGACGGGCTCCGGCGCGGCGGTCTTCCGGGTGGCCCGGCGGCGCGTACGCGGCGCCGCGGGCTCCTCGGCGGCGGTTCCGTCCGGCGCGGCCGTCACGTCGGCCGTCCCGGCGTCCTGCTCCGCGACCGGCTCGGGCGCGGCGGTCTTCCGGGTGGCCCGGCGACGGGCACGCGGCGGGGCCGCGGGCTCCTCGGCGGTCTGCGCCTCCGGCTCGCCTGCCACGGCGGCGGACGCGGCGGGCGCGACGCTCTCCGTGACGCTCGACGCGTCCCCGGCCCCGGCCGCCGCGGTGGGCGGTCCGGCCGGGCGGGATGCCGCCCGGCGCCTGCGGCGCGGCGGCAGCGTGTCGCTGGGTGAGTTGTTCTCTTCGTTGGTGTCCCCGGGGGTGCCGGGTTCTGTGGACTCGAGCATGCGGGCGGTTCTCCCGTCACGCTCCCGGGCGCCGCGCCTGATTCCGGTCCGGCCGCGGCCCGCGCTGTGCGCGATTGCCGCCGTCCGGGGCGCGGGCGCCGCACGGGAGCTGTTATGTCTGGGTCGCCGGTTCCGTACGCGATGTCACGTACGGCCTGGCGAAAGTCTTCTGGTCAGTACGCCGCCCGACCCAGGTGGCTCCCGAGTCCCAGGGCTGCGCTACAACGACCGCCTTACGCGGAACCTGCACCTTCCGGCGCCGTCGCGGCGGCGGGTCCGGCGGCCTTGGGTGGGGCGGGCCGGGCTGCCTCGCGGTCGGGCGCGAGCGGGTCGGTCACCGTGCCGGACTCCTCGTCGAAGAGCCCCTGCGCCAGCCTGGTCACCGCTGCGGGGACCGGCGGCGCCAGGTCGGCCACAGCTCGGAGACCGGACAGGACGTCGTCGGGCCGTACGGCAGGTGTCACGTGCCGAACAACCAGCCGCAGTATCGCACAGGGGCCCTCCCCCGGCCTATCAGGCTGTGGACGAGCCACCTCCAGGGCGGCCACGGCGGCCCGTGCGTCGAAGGTCCGCAGACCGTTCTTCGCACGGCGTTCCACCTCGACGGTGTCGGCGGCGAGGAACGCGGAGACGGCGTGTCCCGCCTCCTCCTCGGTGACGCCGTCCAGCCGCAGCTCCCATACGGAGGCGGTCAGCCGGTCGGCGAGTCCCGAGGTACGGGCCTCGACGGCGTCGATGACGTCCAGGCCCGTCGGCAGCGACTCGTCGAGCAGCTCACGCAGCTTGTCGGGGTCGCGCGCCTCCACCAGGGCGATCTCCAGGAACTCGGCCTCGCTGCCCGTGCCGGTGGGTGCGGCATTGGCGTACGACACCTTCGGGTGCGGGGTGAAACCCGCCGAGTACGCCATCGGCACCTCGGCGCGGCGCAGGGCCCGTTCGAAGGCGCGCTGGAAGTCTCGGTGGCTGGTGAACCGGAGGCGGCCGCGCTTGGTGTAGCGCAGTCGGATGCGCTGCACCGCCGGTGCGGGCGGCGGGCCTTCGGGCTGTCGCTTGCCCAGTGGTTCTTCTCCTCGGTGCGGGCGGTACGCGGTGACGCGCCGCCCTTGGACGTGATGTCGGCGGGGTCACCCCGGGTCCCGGACCCTCCCCACACTGTGCGGAGAGGTCTCGGGTACGGGCGCCACGCCGGGGACGATCGTTGTACTACCCAGAGTACGCGCCCGGTGCTCGGGCGGTTCCACAGGCCAGGGCCCCTCGGGTACCCCGGTCAGCGCGCCCCACACGTCCCGGCGGGCCCGGCGTACGGTTTCCGCCGTCCACCGCAGCGCGTCACGCGCGGCGCGGCCCGCCGCGGCGCCCGCCGCCCTGGCCGGGGCCCACACGCGGTCGCGCGTCCAGTGCCCGAGCGGTGTGCACACCCGCCGGTACGTCCAGCGCGCCGGCCGCCCCACGAGCTGCCACGCCACCAGGCCGAGCGCCCGCCAGAACGCGCGTGACAGATACCCGGCGACCCGCCAGGCCACGGCGAGCGCGGCCCGGACCTCACGGCCGACCGGGGCCAGGATCCTGCGGTACACCCAGATCACGGGGGTCACGACCAGGAACATCAGCAGCCGGACGCCCCCGTACGCGAGGGCGGTCAGCAGCCGGACGCCGCCACGACCGAGGACGGTCAGCAGTCCGGCGCACCCCCGCCCCAGCGGGGTGAGCAGCCGCCGGTACGCCCACCGCAGGGGCCGCGCGACACCGTGCACCGCGACGGGCACCACCACGTACCGCCACAGCGTCGCGCACGGCCACACCAGCAACGCCCGGCCCAGCCACACCACGGCGCCCCCCAGGCCCCGACCCAGCGGGGTGAGCAAGGTCTCGTACAGCCGGCGGATCCCCTGGCCCAGCGGGGTGAGCAGGTACCGGTGGATCCACACCGCCGGTACCACCGCTCCGTACCGCACCACCGGGACCACGACCCACTGCCACACCGCCGTCGCCGGCCCTCCCACCACCCTCGCCAGCCCCCGTGCCACCGGGGTGAGCACCGACGTGTACAGCCATGCGCAGGACCGGCCCAGCGGGCGCAGGGCGATCCGGTCGAGGCCGCGCGCGGTGGCGACGAGGGCGTCCCACACCAGGCGTACGGGGAGTACGAGCAGCAGGACGACGACGCGCACCGGGATCCTGACGGCGACGGTGAGACATCCCGCGCCGGGTCCGTCGGTCCGCCGGTGTGCGTACGCGGGTCGTTCGTCCAGGTCCATGCCGGGGAGGACGCCTCAGCCGTCCGTCCGGATCCAGAACCGCAGCTTTCCCCCGCGCTCGTCCTCCAGCTTCCCGCCCGCCGCCTCGATCACCTTGCGCGAGGCGGTGTTGTCGGTGTCGCACGTGACGAGGACGGAGTCGATGGCGAGCGCGCGGGCGACCGGCAGCGCGGCGGTGAGCATCGCCGTCGCGTGGCCCCGGCGGCGGGCGGTGGGGCGGACCGCGTAGCCGATGTGGCCGCCCAGTTCCCGCAGGTAGGGGTTGAGCCGGTGGCGGATGGCGAGACGGCCGAGGAACGTGTCGCCGTCGACGTACCAGAGGGTGGTGCAGGGCACCCAGCCCGCGATACGCGGGGTCTCCTCCAGCGGTTCGGCGTTGAGCCGTGCGCAGTACGCGGCGAAGACCTCGGGGCGGTGCCAGATCGCCGCGTACTGCTCCATCTCGTGGACGAGCAGGGAGCGTTCGTCGGCGCCTTCCCCGACGAACTCCCCCATCGCTTCGAGGAAGGAGGCGTGGACGCGGATGTCGGGAGCGATGAACTGCGGCATCGCCCCATTGTGCCGCCGGTACGCGCGGACCCGGCCAGGACAGTGGTCCATGGCCGGGTCCGTGTCGTCCGGCAGGGCGGCTACGCCGCCGCGCGCCGGGGCCGGGTCACTTGACCACGGTGAGCGGCAGCAGCTTCTTGCCGGTCGGGCCGATCTGGATCTGCGTGTCCATCTGGGGGCACACACCGCAGTCGAAGCAGGGTGTCCAGCGGCAGTCCTCGACCTCGGTCTCGTCGAGCGAGTCCTGCCAGTCCTCCCAGAGCCAGTCCTTGTCGAGACCGGAGTCCAGGTGGTCCCAGGGCAGGACCTCCTCGTACGTGCGCTCCCGCGTCGTGTACCAGTCGACGTCCACGCCGAAGTCGGGCAGCGTCTTCTCGGCGCAGCGGATCCAGCGGTCGTACGAGAAGTGCTCGCGCCAGCCGTCGAACCGGCCGCCGTCCTCGTACACCGCGCGGATGACCGCGCCGACACGGCGGTCGCCGCGGGAGAGCAGGCCCTCGACGATGCCGGGCTTGCCGTCGTGGTAGCGGAAGCCGATGGAGCGGCCGTACTTCTTGTCGCCGCGGATCTTGTCGCGCAGCTTCACCAGCCGCGCGTCGGTCTCCTCGGCGCTGAGCTGCGGCGCCCACTGGAAGGGGGTGTGCGGCTTGGGCACGAAGCCGCCGATGGAGACGGTGCAGCGGATGTCGTTCTGGCCGGAGACCCGGCGCCCCTCGGCGATGACGTTGACGGCCATGTCGCCGATCTGGAGGACGTCCTCGTCGGTCTCGGTGGGCAGCCCGCACATGAAGTACAGCTTCACCTGGCGCCAGCCGTTGCCGTACGCCGTGGAGACCGTACGGATCAGGTCCTCCTCCGAGACCATCTTGTTGATGACCTTGCGCAGCCGCTCGGAGCCGCCCTCGGGGGCGAAGGTCAGACCCGACCTGCGGCCGTTCCTGGTCAGCTCGTTGGCCAGGTCGACGTTGAACGCGTCGACGCGGGTGGAGGGCAGGGAGAGCCCGATCTTGTCCTCTTCGTAGCGGTCCGCGAGCCCCTTGGCGACGTCCGCGATCTCGCTGTGGTCGGCGGAGGAGAGCGAGAGCAGGCCGACCTCCTCGAAGCCGGTGGCCTTCAGCCCCTTCTCGACCATGTCGCCGATGCCGGTGATGGAGCGCTCGCGCACCGGGCGGGTGATCATGCCGGCCTGGCAGAAGCGGCAGCCGCGGGTGCAGCCGCGGAAGATCTCCACGGACATCCGCTCGTGCACGGTCTCCGCCAGCGGGACCAGGGGCTGCTTGGGGTACGGCCACTCGTCGAGGTCCATGACGGTGTGCTTGGAGACCCGCCACGGGACGCCGGAGCGCTTCGGTACGACACGGCCGATCCGCCCGTCGGGCAGGTACTCGACGTCGTAGAAGCCCGGTACGTACACGCCGCCGGTCCGCGCGAGGCGGAAGAGCAGCTCCTCGCGTCCGCCGGGCCGGTCCTCGGCCTTCCAGGCGCGGATGATCTCGGTGATCTCCAGGACCGCCTGCTCGCCGTCGCCGATGACCGCGCAGTCGATGAACTCCGCGATCGGCTCGGGGTTGAAGGCCGCGTGGCCGCCCGCGAGGACGATGGGGTGGTCGACGGTACGGTCCTTCGCCGCCAGCGGGATGCCCGCCAGGTCGAGGGCGGTGAGCATGTTCGTGTAGCCCAGCTCCGTGGAGAAGCTGAGCCCGAAGACGTCGAACGCGGAGACGGGGCGGTGCGCGTCGACGGTGAACTGCGGCACCTTGTGCTCGCGCATCAGCGCTTCGAGGTCCGGCCAGACGCTGTAGGTGCGCTCGGCGAGGACGCCCTCGCGCTCGTTCAGTACCTCGTACAGGATCATGACGCCCTGGTTGGGCAGCCCCACCTCGTACGCGTCGGGGTACATCAGCGCCCAGCGGACGTCGGTGTCGTCCCACTCCTTGACGGTGGAGTTGAGTTCACCCCCGACGTACTGGATCGGCTTCTGCACATGCGGGAGCAGAGCTTCGAGCTGTGGGAAGACCGATGTGACAGGCATCACGGAATCTTTCGTGGACCGACAGGATGAACAGACCGGCGGAATGAGCGGACAGTGGCCGACCACCCAGCCTAACGCGGCCGGAAGAGCCCGCCGTCCGCTCGCCCGGTCATCCGCTCATCCGCGGGGCCGCGCGCCGAGCCCCGTCCGCAGCGCCGGGTCCGACGCCGCCTCCCACACCTGCGGCAGCTCGCGCTCCCGCCGCTCGGCCCGGGTCTCCTCCTGCCCGTACAGCAGTCCCCAGGTGAACGCGGACTCGCCGGCCGCGTGCGCCCTGATCGCGAGGTCCCGCAGCACCTCGCGCGCGACCACGCTGTCCTGGTGGTCGCCGAGGACCGTCTGTACGGCCTTGATCCGCCGCGCGAACCGCTTGGCGGGCTTCCCCAGGGCGGGGACGGCCGCCTCCGCCGCGTAGCGGGCCCGTTTGGCGGCCTTGCGTGCGTCGTGCAGCGCCAGATCGCGCCCCTCGCCGGGCGCCATGGCCAGCGCGCCGTCGATCCGCTCCGCGAGGCGCTCGTACGCCCGGTCGATCCGCGCCGGGAGCACCTTCTCCGGCGCCTTCGCCGCGGCCGGCCGCAGGGGCGGGGCCGCGAGCAGCGCGTCGAGGGTGGCCAGCAGGGTCAGATAGCGCTCGCTGTCGAGTACGGCGACGGTCCTGGCCCGGGAGCCGGTACGGCCGCCCGCCGTCCAGATCCGCAGCCGCGCGCGGACCGGACCCAGCAGCAGGGTGCCGGGCACGGCGTCGACGAGGCCCGCCAGCCGCTCGCTCAGCACCTCGTGGTCGCGGTCGACGCCCAGCTCGGCGGCGAGCCACTTCAGCTCCTCGCCGACCGGGTCGGTGACGGTCCTGTCCAGCACCTTGCGGTGGGTGCGGAACGTGGAGCGCAGCCGCCGGGTCGCGACCCGGAGCTGGTGGACGGAGTCCGGCAGGTCGCGGCGGACGGCGGGGTCCTGGGCGACGATCGCGGTGGCCTGGGCGCGCAGATAGGCGAGGACATGGTCCCCGGCGGTGACGGGCGCGTGCGGGGCTCCGTCGGCCCGTCCTCCCTTGCGGGAGGTCTTACGCCCCTCCGCGGTCCGGCCGCCCGCCGCGAGCGCGCGGCCGAGCTTCGAGGCCGAGGCGGCCGGGCGCAGCCCCGCCTTGCGGAGCCGCTTCTCCACGGCGTCCAGGACCGCGGGGTCCGCGCCGTCCGCCAGCTCGACCTCGACCTCGGTCCACGCGGTATCGGCGCGCGGGTGCCCGGTCCCGGGCAGCCGCCGCGCCCGTACGGTGTCGACGGCGACCTCGGCGAGGGGTGCGCCGCGCCCGTCGAGCAGCAGGCTCACCTCGCGGGAGGTCCGCAGCCGTACGACGGGGATCAGCTCGGCGTCCCGGACGCGGGAGCGGACGAGCCCGGCCAGCTCGGGCGGGAGGGTGTCGGAGAGCGGCGCCCTGATCTCGTCGCGGACGCCGGTGGCGACGGGGAACTTCAGATGCCAGCCCGCGTCCTCGCCGCCGGTCCTGCGGCGCAGGGTGAGCGTGTCGGCGTTCAGCCGCAGGGCGGGGGTGTCGTAGTAGACGGCGTCCAGCTCCTGGACGCCCCGGGCCCGGACGGCGGCGACGTCCCCGGCCCCGGTGAGGTCCGGCAGGCCGGGTGGCTTCTCGCTGTCGGGGCGCCCGGGGAGTTCGTACTTCCGTTCGATCTCACGCTTGCTGTCCGCCATGTACCGAATTTAGCCGTAAGGGGTGCCTCCCGGCACCCCTTACGGCAGCACGGTCCGAGAAGGTCAGGCCGTTATCGGCCGCTGGACCCGGATCGACTGGAGCAGCCCTACCGCTATCCAGACGGCGAACATCGATGTTCCGCCGTACGACACGAAGGGCAGTGGCAGTCCGGCCACCGGCATGATGCCGAGCGTCATGCCGATGTTCTCGAACGCCTGGAACGAGAACCAGGCGATGATCCCGGCGGCCACGATCGTCCCGTACAGCTCGGTCGTCTCGCGGGCGATCCGGCAGGCGCGCCAGAGGATCACGCCGAGCAGGACGAGGATCAGCCCGGCGCCGAGGAAGCCCAGCTCCTCGCCCGCGACCGTGAAGACGAAGTCGGTCTGCTGCTCGGGCACGAACTGGCCGGTGGTCTGCGAGCCGTGGAAGAGCCCGGTGCCGGTCAGTCCGCCGGAACCGATGGCGATCCGCGCCTGGTTGGTGTTGTAGCCGACGCCCGCCGGGTCCAGCTCCGGGTTGGCGAAGGCGGCGAAGCGGTTGATCTGGTACTCGTCCAGCACCCCGAGCGCGGCGACCGCGACGGCTCCGGCCACCCCCGCCCCGACCAGACCGAGGATCCAGCGGTTGGAGGCGCCGGAGGCGAGCAGCACACCGAGCACGATGACCGCCATGACCATCACCGAGCCGAGGTCCGGCATCAGCATGACGACGGCCATCGGCAGCACGGCGAGGACGAGGGACTTGGCGACGGTGCGGTGGTCGGGGTGGAGCTGGTCGCCCGCGTCCACCCGTGCGGCGAGCATCATCGCCATGCCCAGGATGATCGTGATCTTCACGAACTCGGAGGGCTGGAGGGTGAAGCCGCCGCCGATCACGATCCAGGAGTGGGCGCCGTTGATGGTCGCGCCGAGCGGCGTGAGCACCAGCACGACCAGCAGGACGGAGAACCCGTACAGCACGGGGACCGCGCCGCGCAGGGTGCGGTGCCCCAGCCAGACCGTGCCGATCATCAGGGCCAAGCCGATGCCGGTGTTGAGGAGGTGACGGAAGAGGAAGTAGTACGGGTCACCCTGGTTGAGGTGCGTACGGTTGCGGGTCGCCGACCAGACGAGCAGGGAGCCGAGGACCGACAGGGCGAGCGACGAGAAGAGCAGCGGCCAGTCGAGCCGGCGCACCACCGAGTCCCGGGCGGAGAGCCTGGCCCAGGTGGAGCGGTCCGGCCCGTAGCCGGAGACGGAGAAGCCGCTTGTACCGGCCATGGATCAGTCCCTCCGGCCCGGTGCCGCGGGCGGGCCCGCCAGCACCTGTTCATCGGCCGGGAGTTCCTTCTCCGGCTCGTACGGCCGCACCTTGGGCGCGTCGATCGAGCCGTCCGGCTGGATCGTGGGCAGCGCGACCCGGGGGGTGGGCATGAGCGCCTTCGAGAGGTTCTGCTCGCCCTCGGCGTTCAGTCCGTACATCGCCTCGTATATCTTCCGCACGGCCGGACCGGAGGCCCCGGAACCCGTACCACCCTGGGCGATCGTCATCACGATCGTGTAGTCCTTGGTGTACGAGGCGAACCACGAGGTCGTCTGCTTGCCGTAGACCTCGGCGGTACCCGTCTTGGCGTGCATCGGGATCTTGTCCTGCGGCCAGCCGCCGAACCGCCAGGCGGCGGAGCCGCGGGTCGCGACCCCGGCCAGCGCCTCGTCGATCTCGTCGCGGGTCTTCTTGTTCATCGGCAGCTTGCCGTGCGCCTTCGGGGCGATCTCCTCGACCCGCTTGCCGTCGGGGCTGATGATCGCCTTGCCGACGGTGGGGTTGTAGAGGGTGCCGCCGTTGGAGATGGCCGAGTAGATCGTGGCCATCTGGATCGGGGTGACGAGGGTGTCGCCCTGGCCGATCGAGTAGTTGACGGAGTCACCGGCGCGCATCAGGTTGCCTTCGAGGCAGCCTTCGTAGGCGAGCTGCTGGACGTAGGTGCCGCCCTTCTTGCCCTGCTTGCACCAGCCGGCCTTGTTGGCCTCCCAGAACTTCTGCTTCCACTGGCGGTCGGGGACGCGTCCGGTGACCTCGTTGGGGAGGTCGACGCCGGTCTCCTTGCCGAGCCCGAACTGGTGGGCGGTCTTGTAGAACCAGTCGTTGGCGCTCTTCTTCGGCTTGGTGCCGCCGTCCTTCTGCCACTCCTTGTGGGCGAGACCGTAGTAGACGGTGTCGCAGGAGACCTCCAGCGCCTTGCCGATGGTGATCGAGCCGTACCCCTTGGACTCGAAGTTCTTGAAGACCTGGCTGCCGACGTTGTACGAGCTGGGGCAGGGGTAGTTGCCGTCGAAGGGGTAGCCCGCGTTGACGGCGGCCGTCGACGAGATGACCTTGAAGATCGAGCCGGGGGCCGCCTGGCCCTGGATCGCGCGGTTCAGCAGCGGGAAGTTGGAGTTCTTTCCGGTGAGCCGCTTGTAGTCCTTGGCGGAGATGCCGCCGACCCAGGCGTTGGGGTCGTACGTCGGCTGGGAGGCCATCGCGACGACGCGGCCGGTCTTCGCCTCCATGACGACGACGGCGCCGGAGTCCGCCTTGTAGTTCTCGTTGGTGTTGCGGTCCAGCTCCTTGCGGGCCTCCTTCATCGCCTCGTTGAGCTCGTACTCGGCGACGGCCTGGACCCGTGCGTCTATCGAGGTGACGACATTGGCGCCGGGCTCGGCCTGGTCACTGCGCGCCTGGCCGATGACCCGGCCGAGGTTGTCGACCTCGTACCGGGTGACACCGGCCTTGCCCCGGAGCTGCTTGTCGTACGTGCGCTCCAGCCCCGAGCGGCCCACCTGGTCGGAGCGGAGGTACGGCGACTCGGTGTCGTGCGCCTTGGTGATCTCCTCGTCGGTGACCGGGGAGAGATAGCCGAGCACCTGGGCGGTGTTGGCGAGTCCGGGCGCGGGGTAGCGGCGTACGGCGGTCGGTTCGGCGGTGATGCCGGGGAAGTCCTCGGCGCGCTCACGGATCTGGAGGGCCTGCTGGGTGGTGGCCTCGTCGGTGACCGGGATCGGCTGGTACGGAGAACCGTTCCAGCAGGGCTGGGGGGTCTTCGCGTCGCAGAGCCGGACCTTGGAGATGACGTCCTCCGGCTTCATCTCCAGCACATCGGCGAGGTTGGTCAGGACCGCCTTGCCGTTGTCGGTCATCTTCATCAGCTCGGTACGGCTGGCGGAGACGACGAGACGGGTCTCGTTGTCGGCGAGCGGGACCCCTCGCGTGTCGAGGATCGAGCCTCGGACGGCGGGCTGGATGACCTGCTGGACATGGTTGTTCTTGGCCTCGTCCGTGTACTCCTGGCCGTTGCGGACCTGGAGGTACCAGAGCCGGCCGCCGAGGGTGAGGAGGAGGGAGAAGACGAGGACCTGGATGACGATGAGCCGGATCTGGACCCGGGGCGTCCGTCCGGTCTCCGGGATGTTGCTCACTGCGATCCCCCACGGGCGCTACGGACGGGACGAGCGGTACGGGCGGACGGCGCCGCCACCGGGGACGGTGCGGTCACAGGCGCTTGACCCCCTTGATCCGGCCGGCCCGCGCCGCGCGGCCGCGGGCCGCCCTGACCCGCAGTCCGCCGCGCTGGCCGCCGATCCTCAGCCCCGTGCCGGAGCTGATCCAGCCGGAGGCCATGTCACCGGAGGAACTCTCCCGGGACTCGGCGAGGGGATCGTTGTCGGCGCGTCTGGCCAGGGCCATGACGAGCGGGACGACGAAGGGGGCGAGCAGCAGGTCGTAGACGACGGCGGTGAACATCAGCCCGCCGAGGCCGACATCGCGGGCGGCGGTGTCCCCGACGAGGGCGCCGACACCCGCGTACAGCAGGGTGGAGCAGATCGCCGCGGCGACGACCGCGGTCATCGGGGCGAGCGCCGAGCGGAGCTGCCCCTTCTCGGGCCTGACCAGTCCGGCCGCGTACCCGATGACGCAGAGGACCAGGGCGTACCGTCCGGCCGCGTGGTCGGCGGGCGGCGCGAGGTCGGAGAGCAGTCCCGCGCCGAAGCCGATCAGGGCGCCGCCGACGTGTCCGTACACGAAGGCCAGCGCGAGCACGACGAGGAGCATCAGATCGGGTACGGCGCCGGGGAGCTGGAGCCGGGCGAGGACGGACACCTGGACGACGAGGGCGACCACGACCAGGGTGACGGAGAGCAGAATCCGGTTGAAGCGCATGGGGATCAGCCCTACTCCTGGTCGTCTGCCGCTTGGCCGTTGCCGTTGCCCGCGTCGCCGGCATCGGCGTTCGCGGCGGCGTCGGGGTCGGCGTTCGGGTTCGCGTTGGGGTCGGTGCCGGTGACGGGGGCCGTGTTCCCGTTGACGTCGAGGTTGCCCTCGGCGTCGGCGTTCATGTTGCCGCCCGCGTCCGGGGACGGGGTGACCGTCACCGTAACGGTCGGCGTCGGGACGGGCTTGGCCTTGGGCGGCAGCACCGTGTCGCGCGGGTCCTCGCGCGGCGCCTCGACGACGACCCCGACGATGTCCAGCTTGGTGAAGCCGACGAACGGCCGCACCGAGAGCGTACGGGTGAGGTCGCCGCCGGACGGATCCACGCGGACGACCTCGCCGACCGGCACCCCGGGCACGAACGGCTTGTCCTGGCTCGATCCGAAGGTGACCAGCCGGTCGCCGTTGCGGATCTTCGCCTTGCCGTTGAGGAGCTGCACGGAGAGCGGCCGGTCGCCCTGGCCGGTGGCGAAGCCGAGTTCGTCGGAGCCCTCCATGCGGGTGCCGACGGTGAAGCCGGGGTCGTTGGCGAGCAGCACGGTCGCGGTGTTCGGGCCGACGGTGGTGACCCGCCCGACCAGCCCGTCCCCGTTGAGCACCGTCATGTCCCGCGCGATGCCGTCGTTGCGGCCCATGTCGATGGTGACGGTCCAGGAGAAGCCCTGGGCCGCTCCTATGGCGATGACCTGGGCGCCCTTGATGCCGTACTGGCCGGCGCCGGCCCGCTGGAGCATCTTGTCCAGCTCGCGGACCTGGCTGCGGTTGCGGTCGTCGCTGCCGAGCCGCTGCTTGAGTTCGGCGTTCTCGCGCTCCAGGGCGGCGATCCGGGTGTGCCGCGAGCCCGAGTCCCGTACGGCTCCTATGGCGTTGCCGACCGGGTTCACCGCTGCCGCGACACCGTTCTCCACCGGACCGAAGACCGTGGCGGCGGCCTGGCGGGCGCCGTCCACGGGGGAATCCTCACCGCCGCGGATGTCCACCGTGATCAGCGCGAACGCGATGGCGATCAGCAGCACCAAGAGCAGACGGCTCTCTCGTGTGTCCCTCACGTGCGGCGGCCGTGCCTTCCTCGTAGGAATGGATGGTGCCTGTAATTCAACGATCCGCCGGACGGGACGTCAGGCACCCGTTCGGCGGATCTTTGGTGGTTACGTCACCGACGGGGCTGTGCGTCCAGCACCTGCTGGAGCGCCTCGAACTCCTCGACGCACTTGCCGGACCCCAGCGCGACGGAGTCGAGCGGGTCCTCGGCGATATGGATCGGCATACCGGTCTCCCGGCGCAGCCGCTCGTCGAGACCGCGCAGCAGGGCGCCGCCGCCGGTGAGCACGATCCCGCGGTCCATCACATCGCCGGACAGCTCGGGCGGGCACTTGTCGAGCGTCGTCTTCACGGCGTCGACGATCGCGTTGACCGGCTCCTCGATGGCCTTGCGGACCTCGGCGGCGGAGATGACGACGGTCTTCGGCAGGCCCGAGACCAGGTCACGGCCGCGGATCTCGGTGTGCTCGTCCTTGTCGAGGTCGTACGCGGAACCGATGGTGATCTTGATGCTCTCCGCGGTCCGCTCACCGAGGAGGAGCGAGTACTCCTTCTTGATGTGCTGGATGATCGCGTTGTCCAGCTCGTCGCCGGCGACGCGGATGGACTGGGCCGTCACGATGCCGCCGAGCGAGATGACGGCGACCTCGGTGGTACCGCCACCGATGTCGACGACCATGTTGCCGGTGGCCTCGTGGACGGGGAGTCCCGAGCCGATGGCCGCGGCCATGGGCTCCTCGATGATGTGCACCTGGCGCGCGCCGGCCTGGGTGGACGCCTCGATCACGGCGCGTCGCTCGACCCCGGTGATGCCCGAGGGCACACAGACGACAACGCGCGGACGGGCGAGGTAGCGGCGCTTGTGGATCTTGAGGATGAAGTAGCGGAGCATGCGCTCGGTGATCTCGAAGTCGGCGATCACGCCGTCCTTCAGCGGCCGGACGGCAACGATGTTGCCCGGTGTCCGGCCGATCATCTTCTTGGCTTCTGATCCGACCGCGAGAATGCCGCCTGTGTTGGTGTTGATGGCGACCACGGACGGCTCGTTGAGTACGATCCCGCGGCCCCTGACGTACACCAGCGTGTTGGCGGTCCCGAGGTCGACAGCCATGTCACGGCCGATGAACGACATGTGGTTCCCCATGAGGATGCGTCTGGCCTTCCCAAGCGTTGACGGCTTATCAGGATGGCGAGGTGGGTGCTGTGGCGTGGAGGCTTCCATCGTAGTGCCGTCGGAGCGACGGCGGCGCGCTGGCCCACCTCAGTAACGGTGACGAAGTGTCGGACCGATGCGTTCCCGGAAGTGGCCTGGATATACCCAAAGGCGACCGAATTCCTTCGGTCGCCCCAGGTGGTCAGCTCCGTTTGGCTGACACGAGGTCAGGAAAGACCCGGGAAAAAGATCTTCAGTTCCCGAATGGCGGACTCCTCGGAGTCCGAGGCGTGGATCAGGTTCTCCCGGACGATGGTTCCGAAGTCCCCCCGGATGGACCCAGGCGCTGCGGCGATCGGGTCAGTCGGGCCGGAGAGCGCGCGGACGCCCTCGATGACCCGCTCGCCCTCGACGACGAGCGCGACGACGGGGCCGGACGCCATGAACGCGACCAGCGGCTCGTAGAAGGGCTTGCCCTTGTGCTCGCCGTAGTGCTGCTCCAGCGTGTCCTGGTCGAGCGTGCGCAGCTCCAGCGCGATCAGGGACCAGTCGGCCTTGCGCTCGATCCGGCCGATGATCTCGCCGACGAGGTGACGGCGTACGGCGTCGGGCTTGAGCAGGACGAGCGTGCGCTGGCTCACTGTACGGGCTCCTTCTGTGGGGAATGCGGGATGCCGGATCCGGGCCCCGGAAGCTGGGCCCGGGGCCGGGACGCCGCTTCGGGACAACTCGCCTAGAGGCTACAGGGCAATCCGCACCATCGGTTACGCAGCGTCAGCCTCTGCCGATGCCTGCGCGGCCCAGCGCGCCTTCGCCTCGTCGATCACCCGGCCGTAGTGCACCGAGGCCCACCACAGCGCCCCGAACAGCACCCCCAGCACGAACATCGCCGGGACGAAGAAACCCCCCGCGAACAGGCCGATCTGGAGCGCCCAGCCGAGCTGGACCCCGCCGGGGCGGGTGATCATCCCGCAGAGCAGCAGGGAGAACAGCATGGCGACGCCACAGACCGTCCAGACCGTCCCCACCGACAGGTCGTCCGACTTCATGGCGACCAGACCGGCGAAACCGATCACGAAGAATTCACCGATCAAGGTCGACGCGCAGAGCGTTCGCAAGGAATTCAGCCCCTCTTCAGCAGCAGCCGGGCCTCGCCGACCGTGATCACGGACCCGGTCACCAGCACCCCGGCGCCGGAGAACTCGGACTCCTCCTCCGCGAGCGTGATCGCCGCCTCCAGCGCGTCGTCGAGCCGCGGCTCGACCTGCACCCGGTCGTCGCCGAAGACCTCGACGGCGACGCCCGCCAGCTCGTCCACGTCCATCGCGCGCTGGCTGGAGTTCCGCGTGACCACGATCTCCGTACAGATCGGCTCCAGCGCCTCCAGCACCCCCCGGACGTCCTTGCCGTCGCTCGACCCCACCACGCCGATCAGCCGGCTGAAACCGAACGACTCGGTGACGCCCTCGGCCGCGGCGCGGGCGCCCGCCGGGTTGTGCGCCGCGTCCAGCACCACCGTCGGGGAGCGCCGTACGACTTCGAGCCGCCCCGGCGAGGAGACCGCGGCGAACGCCTTGCGGACCGTGTCCATGTCGAGCCGCCGCGCGTGCTGGGCGCCGATCCCGAAGAACGCCTCCACCGCCGCCAGCGCCACCGCCGCGTTGTGCGCCTGGTGCGCCCCGTACAGCGGGAGGAAGACCTGCTCGTACTCCCCGCCGAGGCCGCGCAGCGTCAGTAGCTGGCCGCCGACCGCGATCTCCCGGGCGACCACGCCGAACTCCATGCCGGAGCGGGCCACCGTCGCGTCCATGTCGACGGCCTTCTTCAGCATCACCTGGGCGGCGTCCACCGGCTGCTGCGCCAGGACGACCGTCGCGCCGTCCTTGATGATCCCGGCCTTCTCCGCGGCGATCTCGCCGGACGTGGAGCCGAGCCGGTCCGTGTGGTCCAGGTCGATCGGGGTGACCACGGCGACCGACGCGTCGATGACGTTCGTCGCGTCCCAGGTGCCGCCCATGCCGACCTCGACGACACCGACGTCCACGGGGGCGTCCGCGAAGGCCGCGTACGCCATCGCCGTCAGCACCTCGAAGAACGAGAGCCGGTGCTCCTGCATGCCGTCGACCATCTCGACGTACGCCTTGATGTCCTCGTACGTCTCGATGAACCGCTCGGCGGAGATCGGGGCCCCGTCCAGACTGATCCGCTCGGTGATCGACTGGACGTGCGGGCTGGTGTAGCGGCCGGTGCGCAGATCGAAGGCGCCGAGCAGGGCCTCGATCATCCGGGCGGTGGACGTCTTGCCGTTGGTGCCGGTGATGTGGATGGTCGGGTAGGCGCGCTGGGGGTCGCCCAGCACGTTCAGCAGTGCCTCGATCCTGACGCGGGACGGGTCGAGCTTGGTCTCGCCCCAGCGTCCCGCCAGCTCCTGCTCCACGGCGCGGAGGGCTTTGTCCACCTCGGGATCCTCGGGGCGGGCCGGCACGCCGTCGTCCTGCGCCGGCCCTGCCTGGGCGCGCAGCGTACGGCTGCCGGCCTCGATCACCGCGAGGTCGGGGTCTCGGTCGGTCGCGGCTGCGGTGATCTCGTCGAATTCATCGAACTCGTCGAAATCGCCGGGCTCGCCGGGCTGGTCGGAAGGACGGTGCTCACTCACAGGAGCCAGTCTACGGAGGACCACCGACACCGGTACCGGCGCGCCCCTCCCCCGGGGCCGCGTACGTCCTGTCGTACGCCTTCCGTACGACAGGAATCCCCCCGACCGGCACCGGTCGGGGGGATCCATGGGCCGTACAAGGGAACGTACGGGCGAGGGCGTCAGCCCTGCGGCAGCCCCGCCACCTGCGCGGTGAGGCGCTCGATGTCCGCCTCGGCCTTGGCGAGCCGGCCACGGATCTTGTCGACCACGTTGTCCGGCGCCTTGGCGAGGAACGCCTCGTTGCCGAGCTTGGCGATCGCCTGCGCCTTCTCCTTCTCCGCCGCGCCCAGGTCCTTCGTCAGACGCTTGCGCTCCGCCTCGACGTCGATCGTGCCGGACAGGTCCAGCGCGACGGTCGCCCCGGCGACCGGCAGCGTCGCGGTCGCGTGGAAGCCCTCGCCCTCCGGCTGGAGCCGCAGGAGCTGGCGGATGGCCGCCTCGTGCGCGGCGAGCGGGGTGCCCGACAGGTCGAGCCTGGCCGGGACCTTCTGGCCGGGCTGGAGGCCCTGGTCGGCACGGAACCTGCGGACCTCGGTGATCACCTGCTGGAGGTGCTCGATCTCCCGCTCGGCCGCCGCGTCACGGAATCCGCTGTCGGCCGGCCACTCGGCGACGACCACGGACTCCTTGCCGGTGAGCGTGGTCCACAGCGTCTCGGTGACGAAGGGGATGACCGGGTGCAGCAGACGCAGGGTGGTGTCCAGGACCTCGCCGAGGACGCGCCCGGAGACCTTCGCGGACTCGCCGCCCTCGAAGAAGGACGTCTTGGACAGCTCGACGTACCAGTCGAAGACCTCGTCCCACGCGAAGTGGAAGAGGGAATCGGAGAGCTTCGCGAACTGGTAGTCCTCGTAGTACGCGTCGACCTCCGCGACCACGGCGCCGAGCCGGGAGAGGATCCACCGGTCGGTGGCGGACATGTCGGCCGCGTCGGGCAGCGGGCCCTCGACGGTCGCGCCGTTCATCATCGCGAAGCGGGTCGCGTTCCAGACCTTGTTGGCGAAGTTGCGGGAACCCTGGACCCAGTCCTCGCCGATCGGGACGTCGACGCCCGGGTTGGCGCCCCGCGCGAGCGTGAAACGGACCGCGTCGGAGCCGTACTTGTCCATCCAGTCCAGCGGATTGACCGCGTTCCCGAAGGACTTCGACATCTTCTTGCCGAACTGGTCACGGACCATGCCGTGCAGCGCGATGGTGTGGAACGGCGGGGTGCCGTCCATCGCGTACAGGCCGAACATCATCATCCGGGCGACCCAGAAGAAGAGGATGTCGTAGCCGGTGATCAGGACCGAGTTCGGATAGAACTTCTCCAGGCTCCGGGTCTGCTCGGGCCAGCCCAGCGTGGAGAACGGCCACAGCCCGGACGAGAACCAGGTGTCCAGGACATCGGTGTCCTGCGTCCAGCCCTCACCGGTCGGCGCCTCGTCGTCGGGTCCGACGCAGATCTGCTCGCCGTTCGGCCCGTACCAGACGGGGATGCGGTGGCCCCACCAGAGCTGGCGCGAGATGCACCAGTCACGGAGGTTGTCGACCCACGCGAAGTAGCGCGGCTCCATCTCCTTCGGGTGGATCGCGACCTTCCCGTCGCGGACGGCGTCACCGGCGGCGCGGGCCAGCGGATCGACCTTGACCCACCACTGCATCGACAGCCGGGGCTCGACGGTCGTCTTGCAGCGCGAGCAGTGCCCGACGGAGTGCGTGTACGGGCGCTTCTCGGCGACGATCCGGCCCTCGGCCCGCAGCGCGGCGACGATGGCGCTGCGCGCCTCCATCCGGTCCAGGCCCTGGAAGGGTCCCGGGACGGTGATGACGGCGCGCTCGTCCATGACCGTGATGTTCGGCAGGTCGTGGCGGCGGCCGATCTCGAAGTCGTTCGGGTCGTGCGCCGGGGTCACCTTGACGGCGCCCGTGCCGAACTCCGGGTCGACGTGCTCGTCCGCGACGACCGGGATCGTACGGTCGGTGAGCGGCAGCCTGATCCGCCGGCCGACGAGGTGCGCGTACCGCGCGTCGTCCGGGTGGACGGCGACGGCCGTGTCCCCGAGCATCGTCTCGGCGCGGGTCGTCGCGACGACGACGGAGTCGTCGCCGTCCCCGTACTTGAGCGAGACGAGCTCGCCCTCGTCGTCCTGGTACTCGACCTCGATGTCGGAGATCGCGGTGAGACAGCGCGGGCACCAGTTGATGATGCGTTCGGCGCGGTAGATCAGCTCGTCGTCGTAGAGCTTCTTGAAGATGGTCTGGACGGCCTGCGAGAGCCCTTCGTCCATGGTGAAGCGCTCACGGGACCAGTCGACGCCGTCGCCGAGACGGCGCATCTGGCCGGAGATCTGCCCGCCGGACTCGGCCTTCCACTGCCAGACGCGCTCGACGAACGCCTCGCGCCCCAGGTCGTGCCGGGACTTGCCGTCCTTGGCCAGCTCGCGCTCGACGACGTTCTGCGTGGCGATGCCCGCGTGGTCCATGCCGGGCTGCCACAGCGTCTCGTACCCCTGCATGCGCTTGCGGCGCGTGACGGCGTCGATGAGCGTGTGCTCGAAGGCATGGCCCAGGTGCAGGCTGCCGGTGACGTTCGGCGGGGGGATGACGATGGTGAACGGGGGCTTCTCGCTCTTCTCGTCCGCCTCGAAGTAACCGCGCTCCACCCAGCGCTCGTACAGCTTCCCCTCTACCTCGGCCGGCACGTACTGGGTCGGCAGTTCGGGGTTGCTGGCTGGCTGCTGCGCTGCGTTCTCGGTCACGGGGCTCAGTTTAGGGGTGTCACCGCGCTGTGCAGAAACGAGATGTTCGGTAACAGTGCGGCCCCCGCTGCCCCGCCGGAGTGGATCTCCCGTCAGGATGTACGAAAAACATAAGGATCGAGGGGACAGCGCATCATGAGCTACAACCAGCCGGGCCCGTACGGCGGGCAGCCGCAGCAGCCCGGACCGTACGGACAGCCGGGCCCGTACGGCCAGCAGCCGCCGCAGGGACCGCCGCAGCCCGGCTACGGTTACCCGCAGCAGCCCCCGCAGGGCGTCCCGCCGCAGCAGCCCCCGGGGTACGGCCAGCCGAACCCGTACGGCCAGGCCCCTCAGCCGGGTCCGTACGGCCAGCAGCAGCCGGGCCCGTACGGTCAGCAGCCCCCGTACGGCGGCGGCGCCTACCCGCCCCCGCCGGGCCCGCCGAAGAAGAAGAGGACCGGGCTGATCGTCGGGGTCTCCGTGGTGGCGCTCGCGGTGATAGCCGGCGGCGCCTACCTGCTCGTCTCGGGCGGCGGAGGCGGCTCGGTCGCGGACGACGGCAAGAAGTACAAGCTGACGACGCCGGCGACGATCCTGGACAACGAGTTCACGAAGAACGCGGACACCTCCGGGAGCACGGCCTTCACCGAGAGCGATGTGAAGGAGGCCGAGGCGTGGGGCATCACCGACCCCGAGAACGTCACGGGCAACTACGTGGCCGGCAAGGGCACCGCCTCGGTCAAGCAGCTCCAGCTCAACGGCGTCTACGGCACGATCGAGGACCCGGCGGCGGTCGTCGACAAGATGTTCGCCAAGTCGACGGAGGCGTCGAAGGGCAGCGGTGACAGCAGCGGCGAGGGGAACATCGAACTCGTCGGCGAACCCAAGGAGTTCACGCCCGCCGGGTTCGAGAACGGCGTCATGAAGTGCCAGGAGATGAAGGTCGGCCTGGGCTCTGCGGCCACGACGGGCGGCCCCACCAGCGTCACCGCGCCGGTCTGCGTCTGGGCCGACCACAGCACGGTCGCCTCCGTCGTCTACAGCGACGCGGCCGGCATCCTCACCGGCCGGAGCATGTCCCTGGAGGACGCCGCCGCACAGGCGGCGAAGGTACGGAACGAGGTCCGTACCGAGATCAAGTAACCGGACGCGAACCACACGCAACGGGCGGGGGGGGGGGGGCGGGCGCCCCCCCCCCCCCCCCCCCCCCCCCCCCCCCCCCACCCCCCCCCACAACGAAGGACACCCGCGCCGAGGTGGGGATGGGGCCCG